>JAENWI010000302.1 GCA_016650115.1 Peptostreptococcaceae bacterium
AAAGTGGCATGGAACGGAAACACGGCTAAATTCGACCTAAGAGACTGGGACGAAAGCCACGAGCATATGTCAAGAGGCATAACACTGCACCAGGAAGAAGCAAAAAAAGTGTTTGAATTATTAAAGGCGGTAGAATTCTAAACAAAACATTGGGAGTAGATATAAGTATCTGCTCCCAATTGCGTTATTCAAAAAAAGGGGTTACATTTAAAGACGTATGCCGTATAATTGATACAAAGGGGTGGAATTGATGGAAGTAAGATTGATAAAAGGGCCAAGGACAAACCCGGTAGATATTGACATTCAAACTGGCATTACCATTGAAGAGCTTATAAAAGACTACAATGAAGAATTGCCTTACACAATAATTGCGGCCAAAGTGAACAATAAGATAGAGGCACTGACTTATAGGTTGAAAAGACCGGCTGAGATAGAATTGCTGGATATGAGAAATCAGGCTGCAAATTTAATATACCAGTACAGCCTTTCACTGATATATTTAAAAGCAATCAATGATGTTCTTGGAAAAGTTCGCGTTGAGATTAAAAATTCGTTGAATAAAGGTTTGTTCACAAATATAAAAACATTCAAGCCTATTACAAATGAGGATATTAAAAAAGTCCAGGCTAGGATGAGAGAGATTGTAAATGAAGACATCCCTTTCATTAAGCATGTAGTAGATAAAGATACTGCATTAGATCAATTGCTGTCTGATGCCCAAAGGGAAAAAATAAAAATGCTCCAAAAGGCGGGAGACGTTAAAAGGGTAAAGTTCTATTCTTTAGAGGACACCTGTGATTTTTTTTATGGTATGATGGTGCCTTCAACAAGATATATTGAGTATTTCGAATTGCGTAAATATAAGGCTGGTGTTTTGCTGAGGTTTCCTCATCAGAAAAATCCGGATCAAATCCCGGTTTATGTAGATGAAAAAAAATTATATGAAGCCTTTGCAGAGGAAACCAGATGGTCTAATCTGATGGAGGTCAGATATGTGAATGATTTAAATGAAAAGATAGTCAGCGGAGAGTATAAAGAGCTAATCCAGCTTTCCGAAGCAGTCCACGAAAAAAAAATCGCTGAGATTGCGAATTTGATATTGAAAGAAAACAAAAGAATAATATTGATTGCAGGGCCTTCCTCATCGGGAAAAACAACATTTGCCAGAAGACTTTGCATCCAGTTAAAGGTAAATGGTATGAAACCTCTTTATCTGGGAACCGATGATTATTACCTGGAGCGAGTGGATACACCTCTTGATGAATACGGCGAAAAAAACTTTGAAGATCTGGAAGCGATTGATATTAAGCTGTTCAATAATCAACTAAATGATTTGCTCGAAGGGAAAACTGTAGATATCCCCGAGTTTGACTTTTTCGCAGGGATGAAGGTATTTGGTAAAAGGCTTACAAAAATTTATGCAAATCAACCAATAGTAATCGAGGGAATTCATGGGTTAAATAAAGAACTTACAGCATATTTACCAGATGAAGAAAAATTTAAAATCTACATAAGTCCTTTCACTCAGTTAAATGTTGATGAACATAACAGAATTCCGACAACCGACGCACGAATGTTGCGAAGAATTGTCCGAGATTCTCAATTCAGGGGATATTCTGCTAAAGATACTATTAAATTATGGCCGAAGGTAAGAACGGGTGAAGATAAAAATATTTTCCCATTCAGTAATGAGGCAGATGTGCTTTTTAATTCCTCCCATATTTATGAACTGGCTGTACTAAAGAAATACGCAGAGCCATTATTATTAGAAATTAAACCGGAAGAACCAGAATACAGTGAAGCAATAAGGATGTTGAAATTTATCGGTTTTTTTGATAGAATTGAAAATGATTCAATTATAGTGAACAACTCTATTATCAGAGAGTTTATCGGGGGAAGTATATTCGTATGAAAAAGATAAACATTATAGGTGGAATTACCGCTGA
>JAENWI010000032.1 GCA_016650115.1 Peptostreptococcaceae bacterium
ATATATTACATCACTGGATGATGAAAAAAGCAGACCTATTGTGAGTGAGCTTATTTCCGATATTGAAGAAAGACTTTATCCAATCGGCAGGCTGGATTTTAATACCTCTGGTATGCTTCTAATGACAAATGACGGAGACCTTGCCTATATACTGACACATCCTAAACACCAAATATACAAGACCTATCGTGCAAGAGTTTCGGGGTATTTATCAATTGAAAAAGTCGCACGATTGACAAAAGGTGTTGATATTGGTGGGTTTGTAACTTCAAAAGCCAAAGTCGAGGTTATTAAGCAAGGGGAAAGATCTGGTATCGTGGAAATACAGATATATGAGGGTAAAAACAGGCAGATTAGAAAAATGTTTGCAGCAGTGGGGAACAAGGTTGTGGATTTAGAAAGAATTGCTATCGGAGACTTACATTTATCACACTTAAGAGAAGGCCATTACAGAAAGCTATCCCCAAAGGAAATAGAATACTTGAAAAATTGCTAAAAAAAATATTAAATAAGCATTTGGAAGATGTTTTTTCATGTCTTCCAAATGCTTATTTTTTTAATGCTTAATTTGTTGATATTACAACGTCTCCGCCAGTTATCAACAGACTGCCTGTGGATAACTGAAATTTAAAATGAGCAGTTGCAAGGGCTCTCTAAAAACGAAGCCCAATGTAGGCTGCTTATAATGGGCTTACTTTCTTTTTGATTCTTTTGGAGTGACGCAAATACCCTTTGCTCTGCAAACGATAATCGGCTCTTCTAAAAAATCACCAGCGGAAGGACTCACGTCAGCTCTAGCTGCAATAACTTTTTTTGCTACAAATTCCATCATTCTTGAAGTGTTGCCTACTTTAGTGATTTCTCCGTATGCTTCAATATAATCACCAGCGTATACAGGTGCTAGGAATTCTACTTCATCATATCTTAAGAAAAGGCCTTCATCGCCATCTGTCTTGATTAGCATCTCTGTTGCAACATCTCCAAAAAGATGAACCATATGAGCACCGTCTATTAAACTGCCGCCGTAATGAGCATCTTTGTGTGACATTCTTAAACGAATTGTTGATGTGATTTTTTCCATTGCTTTAATCTCCTTTGTTGGTTTAATTTTAGGTTTAATTTTGTTTAACGATACGTTAAACTATTGGCTTGATCATAAACATTAGATGTGGTAGATACATTAGATGTATTGTGTACAGTATATACCTACCTAAATATTATTTGCAAATCTTATGCCAATGGTTTATTATGAAAATGTAGCGGTAACGAACCGTTTTCGTTTCAAGTTGAAAGAAGGAGAACCAGTAATGTTTAAAAAATACGGTACAGATAGAGTCATGGAACCAAAATCAGTACTGCCTACTTCTGCCTGGAGGGTTGACAATTCCAGAGAAATAAGCCCAAATGAAATTAGAGTGGCAATTAAAAGAATCCATTTAGAACCTACAAGCTTTAAACAAATCTGCTTAGAAGCGGGGAATAATGAAGATAAAATCAGACAAAAAATAATGGATATTGTTATAAGAAGAGGGAAACTCCACAATCCGATAACGGATACGGGGGGGCTTTTCTATGGTATAGTCGAAAAAGTCGGGTCGGAGTATATAAATGTAAAAGGGCTAAAGGTGGGGGATGAGGTTATCTGCAACGCATCCTTGACAGGAATACCTATATATTTAAGCAAAGTGACAAAACTCTATCTGGCATACACCCAGATAGAGGTAGAAGGGTATGCTATTGCTTTTAGTGATGTACCTCTGATTAAAAAACCGGACAATGTACCCATTGATCTTTTGCTTTTCGCCTTTAATGAGTCAGGGACGCTTTACAGGGTAAGCAAAGAGTCAATGGGCAAAAAACATTTCTTAATTGTAGGCAACAACATTATGATGAACATGTTGTTTGGTTTTGTGGTCAGAAAAACTGCGGGTCCTGATGCCGAAATAATATGTCTTTTTGATAAAAAAACAGACATAACGATTAAAGGCAAGGGTGTAGATGAGCTGCTAACCAGAATATTTAATGAAATCCACTATGTGAATATCTTACGACCGGTTGAATGCATAGAAAAACTAAATGCAGAAGAATACTTTGACCTTTCTGTTAACTGCGCAGACATTCCTGGTGCTGAAACTGTTAACATCCTGGCGACAAAATCAGGCGGGACGGTTATATTCGCTAATTTCATTAACAATTATAATATAGCCTTATACATCACGGAATCAATTTCAAGGCAACTGGATATCATATGTGCGGAAGGCTATTTGGATCAGTATGATGAATTTGATATAGAAATCGTCAAAGAGCTGGCACCCTATCTGGAATGGGCGATTCCGGTTTCTAATAAAATAGAAGAAAACCTTAATTATCCAATCAGCAGGGAGGAAAGAATATTAGAAAACACAGGATACAGAAAAGTTTTAGCAGAGGAATTTATTTGTGAGAGCCGAATAATGGCTCAGCTTTTAGAGGAAATGCTAAGTGTTGCCAAGTATGACTGTAATGTAATAATCACCGGGAACACCGGTGTAGGAAAAGAAAAGGTTGCGAATATTATTCAAAAAAACAGCTCGAGAAAAATGAACTCATATATGAAAATAAACTGTGCAGCAATTTCTCCTAATTTGATGGAATCGGAATTTTTTGGATATGAAAAAGGAGCATTTACCGGAGCAAATCAGTCTGGGAAAAAAGGGTATTTTGAAATGGCAGACAATGGAATCATCTTCCTTGATGAAGTTGGAGAACTTCCTTTGGATATTCAGGCAAAATTGCTTCGGGTTATCCAGGACGGACAGTTTTTCAGAGTAGGGGGCACGAAACCGGTCAAGACCAATGTTCGAATATTATCTGCGACCAACAGAGATCTTGAAAAACTTATTGAAGAGAAATTGTTCAGAAGAGATTTGTATTACAGGTTGAATGTTTTCCCAATCAGAGTGCCTGACCTGTCTGAAAGAAAATCTGAAATGCCGGCGCTTGTAAAACATTTTATCGAAACCTATAACGAAAAATTTTCGATAGAAAAGGGAATTGAAGAAGAAGCTGTTGAATATCTTCAACAGTGTGACTGGCCAGGAAATATAAGAGAGCTTGAGAATGTAATTCAAAGAATACTTATAGGAAGCAAGAGCGACAGCATAACGTTGCTTGACGTGATGAAGGCCCTTAAGAGCGATTTATTTGAAAATTTAAACCTGGAAGCAGGAGAAAATCAGTTTGTCGACCAAAAAATAATTTCGCTGGATAGTGTTGTCGACAGTTTTGAGAAGAATATAATAAAGTACGCGTGTGAAAAATATGGATCGACTAGGAAAGCTGCAAAGGGGATTGGGATTAGCCAGACTCAGTTAATTAGGAAAAAGAAAAAATATGAAATCTAAAACAGGTGGAATCCGAAAAGAATATGAAATCAAAATAGGTGAAATTCGAAAAAATATAAAACAACTAAAATGCCGAACCACAAAAGGTTCGGCATTTTTAGCAAAGTGGACGAAAGCGGTTCGCATGTTATTGATATTCAAGAAATAAGACAAAAAATTTATTGAAATCAACGGGATAGCGGCGTTTTATCAGTTTGGCATAAGAATTGCTATGTATTAAGGACAGACTGTATGTTATTGAAAATTAAATTTAGAGCTTATTTTATAAGAGTTTATAGGAGGAAAAAAATGAAAAAAGGAAGCCCATTCGGAACTCACAGAGTAATTTCGCCAAAGGGTGTATTACCACAACCAGCTGACATAATAGACAATACAATGGAGATTTATGATAATGAAGTACTAATTGATGTACATACTCTAAATGTTGACTCCGCCAGTTTTACGCAGATAGAAAAACAGGCTGATGGAAACATAGAAGAAATAAAAAAAATAATGAAAGGTATTGTTGCAAAAGCAGGAAAACATAAAAACCCAGTAACTGGTTCGGGCGGTATGCTTATAGGAACAGTTAAAGAAATTGGCCCTGCTTACGTTGGAGATTTAAAAGTTGGAGATAAAATCGCCACATTAGTATCCTTGTCACTTACACCGCTTGTGATAGAAGAAATTCTTGCAGTAAGACCTGACATCGATCAGGTTGACATTAAGGGACAAGCTATCTTGTTCCAAAGCGGAATCTATGCAAAGCTTCCTAAAGACCTTCCGGAAACATTAGCTCTATCTGTTCTTGATGTCGCAGGGGCTCCTGCACAGGCAGCAAAATTGGTAAAACCTGGGGATACTGTAGTTGTTATTGGCGGTGGCGGAAAATCAGGAATTCTTTGTCTATATGAAGCAAAGAAGAGAGCTGGAGTAACTGGTAAAGTCATCTGCATTGGCGGTAGCGTAAAGTCAACTGACAGAGCAAGAAGCCTTAACATTGCTGATGAATACTTTGCAGCTGATGCAACAGATGCAGTGGGAATATATGAAAAAATATCAGCATTGACAAATGGAGAATTAGCGGACGTTGTTATTAACTGTGTAAACATTGATAATACTGAAATGGCATCTATCCTTGCATGTAAGGACGATGGAACGGTATACTTCTTCTCAATGGCAACAAGCTTTACAAAAGCAGCACTTGGTGCTGAAGGCGTGGGAAAAGATGTGAACATGATTGTAGGAAACGGATATACAAAGGGACATGCTGAAATTGCTTTACAGGTTCTTAGAGAATCGCCGGCAATTAAAGAATTGTTCTCAAAAATGTATTCGTAATTGGAAGGAGAAATGATGTCAGATATTAGAAAATGGAAGGACATTCCATTATTCAAGGATGTTACACAAGAACAGTGGAATGACTGGACTTGGCAGATTGAAAACAGGCTTACTACAGTGGATGAAATCTCACAGGTGGTAAATTTAACAGATCAGGAAAAAAAAGATATAGAAAAGGTTATGGATGGGTTCAGAGTAGGGATAACTCCTTACTATGCGTCACTTATGGATCCTGATGACCCGAGGTGCCCTGTAAGAATGCAGGCAGTACCAACTCTTGCAGAAACTCATAGAGGCGATGCGGATATGCTTGATCCTCTTCATGAAGATGAAGACTCTCCTGCGCCCGGGCTGACTCACAGATACCCTGACAGAGTGCTTTTCCTGATTACGGATCAGTGCTCAATGTACTGCAGACATTGCACAAGAAGAAGACTTGCCGGTGAAAATGACGGTGCTAGAAGTAGAGAAGATATTGACAAGTGTATTGAATATATCCGAAATACACCACAGGTAAGAGATGTACTGCTTTCAGGAGGAGATTGTCTTTGCGTTAGTGATGAAGTTCTTGAATATATTTTTACAGAGCTTCGAAAAATTCCACATGTTGAAATTATTCGATTGGGATCAAGAACGCCAGTTGTAATGCCACAAAGAATTACAGATGAACTTTGTGCAATGCTGAAGAAGTTCCATCCGGTCTGGCTCAATACACACTTTAACCATATTAAGGAAATAACACCTGAAGCAGAAGAAGCTTTAAAAAAACTTGCTGATGCAGGAATACCTCTTGGGAACCAGTCAGTATTATTGAGAGGTGTAAATGACTGCCCTCATATTATGAGAGATCTGGTCCACGCATTAGTAAAGAATAGAGTTAGGCCGTATTACATTTACCAGTGTGATTTATCATTGGGAATTGAGCATTTCAGGACTCATGTATCCGCTGGGATTGCAATAATAGAAGCTTTAAGAGGACATACCTCCGGGTATGCAGTTCCTACTTTTGTAGTTGATGCGCCAGGTGGCGGCGGTAAGATTCCGGTAATGCCACAGTATCTGATTTCACAAAGCCCTGGTAAAGTGATTCTTAGAAATTATGAAGGGGTTATTACAACCTATACTGAACCGGAAACGCTTCAACCACTTGATTGTACATGTGATTACTGCACAGGCAGGAAAAAGTACCATTATGAAGGAGTGGCAGGCTTGGAACAGGGCGAAAGATTATCTCTTGAACCACAAGGACTGCAACGTCATACTCGTAACGAACACAAATAAGAATTCATTCAAGTCATGCAGCCAAAAGAGCCAAGCTTTAGTGGCTGTGTGACTTTGTTTAAAGGTAGGGAATTTATGGGCTTATTACAGGACTTGTCAGGAAAATATAAGACGCTCTCTATTGTCGGTATGGCTAAAAATTCCGGGAAAACCACAGCCCTTAATCATCTGATTGAAGAAGCGATGGATGAAGATATAATCTTAGGCATTACCTCTACAGGCAGAGATGGGGAAAACTCAGATTTAGTTACCGGCACAGATAAACCCAAAGTTTTTCTGGAAACAGGAACTATTGTTTCTGTGCCAACACAGCTTTACGAACTTGCAGATGCGGGTCTTGAAATCCTGGAAATGACAAAATATTCAACAGCAATAGGTGAACTGCTGCTTTGCAGAGTGGCAGAAAGCGGCTATGTTCAAATCGCCGGGCCGGTGAATACGGTTGATCATAAAAAACTTTGCAGGAAAATGCTGGATTTAGGCGTTGAAATGGTTTTAATAGATGGAGCAATTGACAGAAAATCGATTGCGGCACCTGAAACATCGGATGCAATTATTCTGGCAACGGGTGCGGTTTTATCAAGAACCATTAAAAAGGTTGTTGAAGAGACGGCTCATACCGTTCATCTTTACGGATTGCCTGTTCTTGAAGATATGGAGGCCAAACGGCTGATTGAAGAAAATATAAAAAAAGAAAGAATTGTTATTATTTCAAAAAAAGAAGGAATTAGAGAAGTAAAGGTACTTGAGTTGAAAACAGGGCTGGGAGCAAGTCCGGTAATTGATCAGATGATAGATGATGATACAGAGTATTTGTTTATTCCAGGGGCATTAACAAATAATGTACTGGCAGATATTGATACACATAAACTGAAAAAAATAAAAATAGTGCTGAAAGATCCAACAAAAATATTCATCGATTATATGACGTGGCAGCAGCGAGTTAAAAAAGGCCTTCATGTCTTGGTACTTGATAATATTAAGGTTGCTGCAATAACTGTCAACCCGTATTCCCCGCAGGGATATTGCTTTGAAAGTGATGTTCTGATGAGAGAAATGAGAGCAGTAATAAAAGAAATCCCAATTGTTGATGTGAGACAAATGACATAAATAGAGCAGGAACATCAAACTTTTAGAGGAGGTTGGAATGAGAATAGCAAATTCAAAAACCAGAAGTGAAATGGGTCTTGATTTCGTGCTTCGTAATATAAATGTGCAAACGCCTTTTGGCATTAATCTTGTTAAAGGGATTACTCCGTTTCTGCCGGGGCAAGAAGAGGAATTGAAATATGAATATAAAAAGATGGATATTTTTGTAAATTTATTAAATAATAAAAAGAAGGTATTGCAGGAGCTTTTACGGGAACTTATGGAAGTAAAAGCTACCCTGTTTACCATAGACCGCAGCGAAAATAATGTTTTATCTATGGTTGAATTGTTTGAAATAAAAAACCTTCTGTTAAGGATGGAAAAAATTACACATATTATGGCGGACCTGATGCTAAAACCACTGGAAGAATTTCAGCTTGAAGAAATAAAACCTCTTTTAGATACCCTTGATCCAAGAGGCGACAGGCTTAATACTTTCTACATTTATGATGAATTTTCGAAAAATCTTGCACCCCTTAGAACTGAGAAAAGGGAAATGGAGATTTTAATAAGAAAAGAGCAAAAGCGACTGAAACTGGAGCTTGAAGCAAAATACAAACTGGTTTTTACACCAAAGTTTGAGTGTTATATTCAAAAGAGCAATGAAAACGCCATTAAAATGGTTCGAGATATTCCTGAGATGATAATGAATGATCAGGATTATATGACCGTCACCTACACCATTAAGCCCACGAATGAGGTTTACGAGTTAACAAAAAAAATCAACCTGATCAATGAGAAACTGGATGACCTTGAATTTCAAGTAAGAAAATCACTGTCGAAAGAAATAGGCAGCAATAAAGAAATTCTTATTGCCAATTGCAGTAAAATCGGACAAATTGACTTTAATCTTGCTAAGGCGGCTTACGCCATTGAGCATGACTGTGTAAAGCCGGTTATAGTGAAAGAACATATCATTGAGATTACAAAAGGAAGACAGCTGGAAGTGGAAGAGATTTTGCACAAAAAAGGAAAAGTGTACTGTCCTGTTAGCATAGGCTTGAAAACCGGAGTTTCTTGTATTACAGGAGCGAATATGGGAGGGAAAACAGTTTGTCTGAAATTGGCAGGACTTGTTGTATTACTCACTCAATATGGATTTTATGTTCCATGTGTTTCGGCTAAAATTGGGCTTTCCAGCTATATTCACATTCTTATAGGAGACAGCCAGTCATTGCAAAGGGGTCTATCAAGTTTTGGAAGTGAAATGGAAGAATTGAAGGAAATTATTGATAATTGCAAAGACAGGGCATTTGTGTTGATTGACGAAATAGCCAGCGGGACAAATCCGACAGAAGGACTTGCACTGACAAAGGCGATTATCGAGTATTTGAGTGAAGGACCATTTATCAGCCTGATTACTACCCATTATGACGGGGTGAACAATTCGAAAAATGCCAAGAATATGCAAGTCACGGGGCTTGCGAATGCTGATTTTAAAAAACTTGACAAAGAAATAAAATATGCCAACAGAAAAGAAAGAATAGAAATAGTTGGAAAACATATGGACTATACATTGCGTGATCTTGCGAAAAATGAAAAAGTTTCAAAGGACGCGATTAATATAGCAAAAATGTTGGGAATCAAGGAAGAAATAATTAATAATGCAAAAAAATACATGTAGGAGGATGAGGATGAAAAGTAAATTAAATTTAGATCCGAAAGTGGTTGACAGTGCCCGGTCATGTGCCGGCCGAATAGCATCAAGCATGCAGGAATTCATTGAAAAGCATACAACGGTAAGCACTGAACGAACAATTCTAAGATTACTCGGTGTGGATGGAATTGACGACGTGGAAACACCCCTTCCAAATGTGGTTGTTGATCAGATTAAGGATGCAGGTGTATTATCCAGAGGTGTTGCTTACTGGATAGGAAATACAATGATTCAAACTGGGTTTTCGCCGCAGGAGATTGCCGAGAAAATGTCGGCAGGAGAACTTGATATTACAAAATTGAAGCTTGCAACAAAGGAAGAGGCGGAAGCCAGGATTATGCCGTCTGTAATGGAGGCATTAAATAAGATTAACGCGCAAACCAAAAAAAGAGAAGATTACATTGCAAAAATCGGAGAAGGGAAAAAGCCTTACCTTTATGTAATTGTTGCAACAGGTAATATTTATGAAGATGTTATTCAGGCCCAGGCTGCCGGGCGGCAGGGAGCAGACATTATTGCAGTAATAAGAACAACAGCGCAAAGCTTGCTGGACTATGTGCCTTACGGACCAACAACTGAAGGCTTTGGGGGCACTTATGCAACCCAGGAAAACTTTAAAATCATGAGAAAAGCCTTGGATGATGTTGGGGAAGAGGTTGGCAGATATATTAGACTTTGCAACTATTCTTCAGGAATGTGTATGGCAGAAATCGCAGCAATGGGTGCTATTGAAAGGCTTGACGTGATGTTGAATGATGCCCTTTATGGCATTTTATTCAGAGATATAAACATGCAAAGAACGTTGGTTGATCAGTTCTTCTCAAGAGTAATCATTGGCTATAGCGGAATTATTTTTAACTCTGGTGAGGATAACTACCTTACAACAGATGACGCCTATGAAGCGGCACACACTGTACTGGCTTCTCAATTCATTAATGAACAATTTGCAGTACTTGCTAATATTAAGGAAGAACAAATGGGGCTTGGGCATGCATTTGAGATGGATCCGGATATGGAAAACGGATTTCTTTATGAGCTTTCCCAAGCGGTTATGGCAAAAGAAATATTCCCTAAAGCAAGCCTAAAGTATATGCCGCCCACAAAATTCATGACGGGAAATATTTTTAAAGGTCACGTGCAGGACGCATTATTTAATATGATTTCTGTATGGTCAGGACAATCTTTGCAGTTATTGGGAATGCTGACTGAAGCGATTCATACTCCTCATATGCAGGATAGATATCTTTCGATTGAGAATGCGCAATATGTTTTCAATAATGCAAGAGACATTGGCAGTGAAGTTGAATTCAAGGCTGGTGGGATCATCCAGGAAAGAGCCAAATTTGTGTTGGGAGAGGCTGATGAGCTGCTTCATACAATTGAAGAAGAAGGCTTGTTTAGAACAATAGAACAAGGTAAATTTGGCGGAGTGAAGCGTGCAAGAGATGGAGGCAAAGGCCTTGAGGGCGTTTGCGTGCTGGATGAGAATTACTTTAATCCATTTATTCCATTAATGATGGGAGGCGTAAGATAATGACAGCTAATAACAATGCAATGACTAATATAGACTTGACAAAAGTGAAGCCTTATGGGGACACAATGAATGATGGTATGGTGGAACTCGCATTTACACTTCCGGTACCTTATGGAGAAGAGGCCAGCGAGGCTGCAAAACAGCTGGTGAAGAAAATGGGGTTAGATGAACCAGCAGTTGTTTATTCGAAAGATATGGGCGGTGGGTTCACTTTCTTTACCATGTACGGTAAATGTCAGCATACTGTGGATTATACGACAATCAAAGTAACAAAAGTTGAAATTGAAACGATGGATAGAGTAGAGTGCCAAAAATATATTGAAGATAATATAAAAAGAGAAGTTGTAATCGTCGGAGCCTGCTCAGGAACAGATGCGCATACCGTAGGTATTGACGCTATTATGAATATGAAGGGATTTCATGGACATTTTGGGCTTGAAAGATACAAGGGCATGAATGCAATTAATATGGGCAGTCAGGTGCCAAATGAAGTTCTTATCGCCAAAGCTATTGAAGAAAAAGCCGATGCGATTTTAGTTTCACAGATTGTTACACAGAAAGATGTTCATATAGCGAATCTTACAAACTTGGTTGAGCTGATGGAGGCAGAGGGCATTCGAGATAAAGTGATTCTCATCTGCGGCGGACCTAGAATTTCTCATGAGCTTGCACAAGAACTTGGCTTTGACGCTGGTTTTGGCGCACATTCCTATGCAGAGGATGTTGCATCTTTTGTACTGACTGAAATTGTAAAACGAAGCCTATTATAATGGGTTTGTAAAAGGAGGAACCATTGAAAAATAAAATAATGACTGCAGATGAAGCTGTGGCAAGAATTAAAGAGGGAGACAGCATTATGGTGGGAGGCTTTATGGCCTGCGGATCACCTGAAATACTGATTGACGCTCTTGTAAGAAAGAACGTGAGACATCTGACAATCATCTGCAATGATGCAGGAGTTCCAGGTAGGGGTGTGGGAAAACTGATTACAAACGGACAGGTAAAAACTCTGATTGCATCTCACGTGGGATTGAACCCTGAGGTTGCTAAGCGGATGAACACAGATGTGGAAGAGGACAAACTGGAATGCATA
>JAENWI010000049.1 GCA_016650115.1 Peptostreptococcaceae bacterium
GATGAATTCTGCTTCTGCAGGAACAAAAATGTCGTTGGTGACAGACTTCACCATAGTCACAGGCATTTTTCTGAGAAAACCCGCAAACATCATCTCATCAATAGCCTTTGGCAATGGTGCCGTGGCCGCATAGGTTATGGCTGGATCACAGCCTAAAGCCACAGAAACTGGCATTTTACCACCGATTTTTTTATAGCTCTCATAAATTTCCTTGCCATCCTTGTGCAGGTGCCAATGCATTCCTGTTGTATTTTTATCAAATACCTGTAATCGGTACATACCTACATTTTGGATCTGTGTTTCGGGATCCTTTGTAAATACTAGCGGCAAAGTTATAAATCTGCCCCCATCTAAAGGCCAGCATTTAAGCACCGGAAGCTTTTCAAGATCCGGGTTTTCTTCAATTATTTCCTGACAGGCTCCCTTTCCCGGAAGTTTCAAGGGAAATACAGCTACCAGTCTGCTCAATCGGGGCAGTGATTTTATCTTTTTCATCAGTCCAAGATAATTAGACATATCCATAAACTCACCAATTGTATCCCCAATATCTTTTAAGTCTTCTACACCAAGCGCCAGTGCCATTCTTTTATAACTTCCCATCGCATTAATCAGCAAAGGGTATTCCGAGCCTTTCACTTTTTCAAAAAGTAAAGCTGGGCCTCCGGCCTTGGAAACCCTGTCAGTAATTTCGGTGATTTCAAGAACAGGATCAACCTCAACCTTAATTCTTCTCAGTTCCCCAGCCTCTTCAAGCTTGTCTATGAAGCTTTCCAGGTTTTTATATGACATAATTCCTCCATCTTTTAAAAATTTGCTTATAAAATGTTATTTTTCTTGATAAACCGATGTAATCCGAAACGGTACAATCCATTGCCATTTTCATAAATTTATGCTATCGTAATATAAAATCTATTACGAGCCATGAGGTAAAATCCATTATATCTCTGTGATGTAAATGCCACTGCGTTTTCATCATATAAATTCTGCAGAGGAGCGTGTACTAATTATGATACATTATAATACCCAATTTTTAGATAAACCAATAACCTTTATTGCTGTTTCTCACGGAAAGGATTATGCAATATCAGTTATGGGCGGTGATAAATTTCACATTGGCGCAATTGCGATCTGCATTCCTGGCTCTGTTTCCTCTGTCTCATCAGTATCAGGCCATAAAGAAGAAGCTCTTGCATTACAACTGGCTTCTGGTATCAGCTGCGCACTGAATTGTGTTATCTCCGTTTCAATGGGAATTCATTTTGACAATATTACAGCATCGCAGATAGACGATCTTATAAGCATAGTGAATACTTTAAAAGATGGCTTTATAGATGACTGTAAGAAAGGCAGCTTTTCAACCACTGATTTTTCAATTGATATCCTTAATACTTAACTTGATGTTTTTAGAGCTTGTCGCAAAAACTATCGTGGCATAGCACAAATCGAACTCTACAATGTCGCCTACCGCGATGTCATCTTTACATTTTTCAATATCCAGAATTAAATGGTCACTGCTTGCTCCCAATACTTCTATATTTTTATTTCGCGTAATCAGCATATCAGCATAAGCAAAGTCTACTTTTCCCAGGGCAACCAACGCTCTTCTTCTGATCCCCCGGTCCTCATATTCACCAACCTGACCAAATGCATCAAAAGAAAGTTCTCCGACAGGGTAACTTGGCTTGTCCTTTACTTCTATTACTTCTGCCTGTAGTGTGAATACATCCTGATTTAAAAAGCTCATATCTACACCAAACTGAATCATCATATCGTAGGCTAAAATAATTCCTTCTCCTATTCTTAAATGGTTAATTCTTTTTGGAACAGTTCCATCAAAGACAATTGGAAGTGTAGTTGTTCCGCCGCCCGAAATAATTTCAAGCTGTCTCCCAATGCCTTTTTCTATTTCCTCAGCAATTTCAATAAGTTCCTCTAATTTTTCAGGTGTTGCTTTAATAGAGCCATAACATCCCAAATTGGTTCCTACACCTCGAAGGTCGACATTTGACAACTGGTTTTCCACATATCCGGCAATTTTAATCATTTCTTCTTTGTCCCAAAATCCCTCACGAAGATCCCCAAGGTCTGCCATCAACACTACTCCATGCCTTTTACCCTGTTTTATACAGGCCTCATTGATTGCATCAAGAACAACTTTTTCGCTGTTCAGACTGAACTCACAATGTTTGACAATCTCGTCCACTTCACTAAGCATTGGCACCCGAATCATTGAAAAAGGCCCCTTTACTCCTGCTGCCTTCGCTTCAATCACCTGTTCAATTCTTGATGTTCCTATGCTTGAGCAGCCTGTCAGGTTATATACCTTCGTCAGGTCCACTATACCATTAAAGCCTTTTATTACACCCGAAACGAAGATACCCCTCTCACCGCACTTTTCTACAACCTTATCAATATTATGTTTTAATTTATTCAGGTCTATTTCCAACCTGGGGAATTTACTCATTGTTTTCTCCTTTCATTGTTGCCTTAGGCAACATTCACCTTTTTTATATCAATTTTTCCGGCTGGCTGACTCCGATTACACCCGTCAGAATCAATACAAGTCCGATTACTTTATGAATTGTGAACGGATCACCTCTGAAGACTATGCCTGCAATAACTCCGGTTACAGTCACTACGCTTAGGGTTAAGGTAGATGCTTTGTATGCCGGGACCGCAGCAATCAAATGGTTATAAGCTATAAAAGCAAAAACCGAGCAGATGACGCCTAAAAATAAAATCGCATAAAGCAATTCGGGGATTTGAACGGTTAAAGCATACGCCTCAAACCCATATCCCATTATAAGATTCAGTGCATTAAAAAATATGAATCCAACTGCAGTCATTACAAATGTTATTTCAATTGGTCCGAAGCTCCCCGAAATTTGTTTGGAAAGCATTGTGAAAACCGCCCCGGTAATAACCGCAAGCAAAAGAAACATGTAACCTGTAGTTTTACCACTAGCCGACAAATTGTCCATTACTGTAACAATTACACCCAAAAAAGACAGAAATACAAAGCCCGCTGTCATGAACTTTATTTTTTCTTTTAAAAAAATCCCGCTTAAAACTGTTACTGTTATAGGAACCATTGAAAGTATGATTGCTGATTCAGAAGCTGTGGTCATATCAATCCCTAAAATCTCAAAAATGCCATATAAACACGGCTGCGCAATTGAAAGAATCAGTAAGTTTTTGATAGATTTATTCTTAAAATTCAGTTTGACAGGACCGACTGCTATAAATACCCCGAAGGTGATCACTGCAATGGTCATTCTAACTGCCATCACCTGAATGGGATCCAAATAATCCAGTGCTGTTTTGGTCCCTATAAATGATACGCCCCAGCCGATTGCTCCTGCGATTCCTATAATGTAAGCCAACCTAGTATTCTTCATTATACCTTGTTCTCTTCTAAATTTCGTTTGATTTTCTTTCCAGTTGTTTTCTCAAATTCTTCAGATCTGATTGATATTTTCTTTATTCTCTTAAAGTATGGCATTTCTTTATTAATTTTATCGATTTCAGTCCAAATTAAGAATTCCTGTGCTTTTTTGTCAGGGTTATTCCCTAAAACCTCAGTCACTTCTTCCATATCCGGGAATATAGATGCAGTAATTAATATTTCATCACTACTTTTGCTTTCTATACCCATCACCATACATTCTTTTATATATGGTACATTGGATAAATAATATTCGATTTCTTCAGGATATACGTTCTTCCCGTTTTTTGTAATGATTACATTCTTTATTCTTCCAGTCAGATAAATATAATTATCCTTGTCTATATAACCCAAATCTCCTGTATGCAGCCAGCCATCAACTAAAACCTTAGCTGATTCCTCAGGCATTTTGTAATATCCCAGCATGACGTTTCCGCCTTTTACGCAAATCTCACCTATTCGTGTTTCAGGGTCCATATCAATAATCTTTGCATCAAAGCCAGGAGGCACATATCCTAAAGAGTCATTTTTAAAGAATTTATCCGGATTCAATGCGCATATAGGTGAACATTCTGTCAGCCCATAGCCTTGAAGCGCTGTGATGCCAAAATCATTTATCCCCTGCAGTATATCGGGGTTTATTGCAGCACCACCGCAGATGATTATCCTCATTCTTCCACCAAATAAGTCCGTTATCTTTTTCATAAAAACAGGTCCTAAGTCAATACCGATTTTTTTGGTTTTTCTGTTTATTGCAATTACTTTTTTTAGCATTTTCTCTTTGCCGCTTTTTTTAGCATTTTGCCAGATTTTTTTATACAGACTCTCCAAAATTAATGGCACTGCAAGCAGCATGGTTGGCCTTACTTCAGAGAGGTTTTTAACAATATATTTAAGCCCTTCACAATATGCTATTGCAGAGCCTTTATATAATGGCAGTAAAAAGCCGCAAGTACACTCATATGTGTGATGCATTGGCAGGATTGAAAAAAAGATATCTGTCGGTCTGATTTCTAATAATGTTGGAGCTGTCATTAACTCTTCGACAATATTACCATGTGAAAGCATTACACCCTTGGAAACTCCTGTTGTTCCAGAAGTGAAAAGCAGCATGCTCATTTCATCCCGAATAATCTGAGCATCCAAGAAATCTTTGTTCTCTTCAGACATAAATTTCACCCCTTCTTCGACAAGTTCATCAAAGGAATAGGACGCACTTGCATTCTCTTTGCTTTGCATATTTACCAAAACCTTGATATTTGTTTGCCCTGAAGCTTTCATTTTAAGAAAATCCTCTTCAAACTTTCCATCATATAGAACGCAGGATACTTCTGCTTCAATAATCAACTGCTTGATTTCATTTGGAGAAAGTTCCTTATCAAGAGGAACTACAACCCCGGCTCCGCAAACAGCCGCCAGATAAGAGATCCCCCATCGATAGCTGTTCTCTCCTATTACAGCGATTTTTTTATTCTTCAGGCCATGGGCAATTAAAGCTGTCCCAAGCCCGTTTACTTTTTCAAGCATTTCTTTATAGGTAATATTTAGGTATGGACCGCCCTTTACTTCTTTGTCCATAAAAGCGATATTCTCAGGGAAAAGTTCAGCACTGGTTTCCAGCATATGCTTGATGTTCATGATTGGTCTGCTGTTCTTGTACATGACGCGAGGGTCCTTGCTTGTATTAAGTTCATTTGCCCTTTTTACCGCATAGTCCATATCCGCCTGTTTCATTTTCGTATAAACTTCTTTATTTAACATATGCATTCTCCTCCTCAGTCAAATTCCCCTCTATAAATCTTTTTATTTTTCTTGTAGTGGTCTTTTCAAATTCGGTTGTTCTGACCGTGAATCTTTTAACTCTTTTATATAAAGGCATTTGCTCATTAATATCATCAATCAGCATTTTTATAAATACTTTTATTTCCTCACTTGTCATAGAGCCTTTTTCTTCTTCAATAAAATCATAATCAGGATATATTTCAGCCTTAACAATAATGTCGTTTGTCTTTTCATCATTGACTCCATGCACAAGGACTTCTTTGATATATTGGCTGCCGGTTAAATAATATTCCACTTCTTCAGGGAAAATATTTTTACCATTTTTGGTGATAATGACATTTTTTTTCCTTCCCGAAATATAAAGGAAGCCCTCCTTGTCAAAGTAACCGTAATCTCCAGTATGAAGCCAACCGTTCTTCAAAACCTTATCAGTTTCTTTAGGATTTCCAAAATAACCGAGCATGACAGATTCGCCTCTGCAGATTATTTCTCCGATACCATTCTCGTCTTCTTCAACAATTTTCACTTCTGTTCCGGGCATTGGAAATCCGGCAGATGCAGCCTTGCTGTACCGGTCCTTGTTTAACGCAATAATAGGTGCGCATTCCGTCATTCCATACCCTTGAATCATTGGAAAACCCATGGCTTCGAAATCTTCTATTACCCTTGGGTTTATTGCAGCTCCCCCCGCTATAAACAGTTTTATGTTCCCACCGGTTGCATTATGAACATCCTTGAATATCTTTCTGATTGTTGGCTGATTGTATAATTTCAGTTTCCGGGAAATTGTAACCATTCGCCGCATTTTTTTGTCTCTTTTATTTGTTTCTGCCTGTTTCCATATTTTTTTATGCATGGATTCAAAGACAAGAGGAACACCAAGCATTACCGTTGCTTTTGATTCCACCAGATTTTTAACAATATATTTCAATCCTTCACAAAATGCAATGGTAAGCCCCTGATAAATGCCAGTCAGTACATGACATGTCATTTCATAAGAATGGTGCATAGGTAATACGGACAACCCCACATAGTTATCTGGTATTGCTACGTATTTAGACATATTATATACATTGGCGGAAAGATTTTTATGTGAAAGCATAACTCCTTTTGCCATTCCCATCGTACCAGAAGTGAAAAGGAGAGAACACATTGCCTCCCTGTCGATTATTGCATCAACAAATTCTCTGCTGCCAGCTTCCAGAAGTTCCTTGCCTTCTCTGATCAGTTTGTTTAAAGAAAGGTCTCCTGTCTCATCATTTGTTGCTGACATATTTATTGTATAATCTATCCCGTCTACTCCTTTTAAAGCTTCCTTCACAATCGGTTCCATCTTTCTTGAAAAAACGATTGCCGAAACTTCTGCTCTCTTTATCAAATTTCTGATTTCATTTGACGGAAGTTCTCTGTCTAGAGGAACAATCACACCTGTCCCATTGGTTGTTGCAAAGTACGTCAAAACCCACTGGTATGAATTTTCTCCAATAATAGCGATTTTCTTCCCTTTTAGCCCCATTTCAATGAATTTTGTGCCAAGTGAGTCAACATCACTTTTTACCTGTGGGAAGTATATTGGTTTATACTCGCCCCCTAAAACTTCTTTTACTAGATAAGCTGCCCTGTCTGCATAAATTTCAGCGCTTTGATCAAGCATATCCTTTAAGTCGCTGACTGGTCTGAATTCATATAAACTATCTTTATATTTTGAATTATTCATTCTTTTTGTCCCATCCTTATACACATACACATACACATACACATACACAATCGTTTATCTATTTGTAATTTCAGTATTATTTAATAATAGCAGTACCATTTATTTTAACACCTCTGCTTCTTAAAATCAAGATTTCCCAACCACATCATACTCATATCCTTCAAAGGCCAGATCAAATCCACAAACACTTTTATACTGGCAATAATCACAAGCTTTTGCTGTTTTTGTCTTTTTCGGTTTGGCTGGAACTTCACCGCTTATGATATCCCCGCACAGCTCCATCATTTTTTCATCGACGGCTTTCCGCAATTGTAAAAATTCTTCGCTGCTCAAAAGTTTCCCCTCACTGGTACCCTTGATCCCTTCCTTCGTATCTCTTATGGAGAAGATCTTAGAGTATCCGGTAAAGTCACCGGCAATGCTTTTAATGACTTCGGCATCATCAAGCATGATCCCATCAAGCTTAAAACTTTTTAACGTTTCGCCATCTATTTTTTCCAGGTCCAGATTCTGTCCCATCTGGCTTGCATCGATAATAGGTTCATCAATTTGGAAATAAAAAACTCCGCCACCAACTACACTGGGATCAACAGCATCCTGAGCCGCTTTTAAATAAAGCATCAGCTGAAGCCTGTATCCTGCCTTCACCTCTTCAATGTCAAATTTTTCTTTCCCAGACTTATAATCAATAATCTTCGTACTGTTGTTTTTCAGTACATCCACCCGGTCTATTTTCCCTTCTATCAGGACAGTTTCCTTTCCCAAATCCACCTCAATGGCCGGGAATGTTTTCTCATCACCATTGCCAAATTCGGCTTCAAATTCCACCCGTTTAATCGTACCCTGTCGTACATGATTCACGAGAACCCATGCAACTTGAGTGCAAACCTTCTTTATTCTTTGTTTTTTGTAGTTTTCAGCCGCTCCCTTAGAAAACAGACCCTCTTTATAATCAAATGTCTCCTCTTCAATCAATCTGTCTATTAATCCACTGCATTCTTCTTCTGTAATTGTCATCCAAGGCGAATTTTCAGCTGTTATTTCGCCACCACCTTTTGATAATTCCATGGACATTTTCATCAGACAATGATGATAAATATCCCCAATTTCTCTTCCAGCTACTTCATAAACTCTCCGTTCATCTGGTTTCAATCCATATGCCATCAGAAATGCAAA
>JAENWI010000187.1 GCA_016650115.1 Peptostreptococcaceae bacterium
ATCAATGGAAATTTCATTTTTCCTGACTTCATCCATCATATTGAAGGCTAAAACCATAGGAATTTCAAGCTCCATTAACTGGAGCGTTAAATACAGATTTCTCTCTAAACTGGTGGCATCCAGTATATTCACCAGAACATCGGGCTTGCCATACAGCAGTATATCTCTTGTTGATAGATCATCTACTGTATAAGCCGATAATGAATAGGTTCCTGGCAGTTCGATAACATTGACGCCTTTATGCCCCTTAACGGGGCCCTCTTTCGTTTTATTTTCGTTAGTCGAGAAAATGCCAGTATGCTGGGTACCGTCCGTCATCTGGTTGAATAACGTGGTTAAACCAGCGCTTGGATTCCCTATTACTGCAATGTTAACATTCATATTATTCAATAATCCTTTCCACATAAATATACCTTGCTTCTTCTTTTCTTAAAGTAAGGTGGTATCCGCGCAGATTAACTAATATTGGATCTCCTAAAGGAGCAACTTTTGCTATTTTTATAATCGTGTTTGGTGTAAGGCCCAAATCTAAAAGCCTTCGCCTAATGGCGCCTTGACCGCCTACATTCTTTATTTTTCCCTGTTGGTTGACCTTCAACTTATCTAATGTCATGTTTTCACCTGATTGTTTATATTGAAATGAGTTAGCATATGCTAACATTATAAAATATAAACTGGAATTTGTCAACAAAATATAAAAAAGATGGGTTGAATCTTTAACGGTTATTGCTTAACCTGAAAGCCTTCGATAATAACCATCAAAATACGCGTGACAGAGGCAACAAGCAATAGAGCCATAGCGATACTGCCTGCCATAAATAATGCTTCTGTACCTAATCTTGCGGCTGATTCGAAGTCATTGTCAAGAAGGCTTCTCATCGTGTAATAAAGAGGAGCGCCAGGAACTAAAGGAATAATGCCTGGAATGATAAAGAGAGTTGTTGCCTCTTTGCCGGCTCTAGAAAAAAACTCGGCTAGAGTGGAAACGACGCAGGCTCCTAAAAAACATGCAGCGATGCCAGAGGACCCATTGCTGCTCATATATACAAAGGTAATCCAACCAAGTGCGCCTCCAATAGAAGCTGGAGCCATGTGACGAGGGGGGACATGAAATAATATACAAAAGCCTAAAGTCCCGATTAATGAAAAAATAAAGTGAACATATAAAGGATAATTCATTATATGACACCTCCAAGGACTTGCCAAAGCTGAAGGATGAGCCCGACCCCGCTGGCAATTGCAACGGCTGAAATAATGGCTTCTGTTCCGCCCGCCAAGCCGGCAAGCATTTCACCTGACAGCAAATCTCTGGCCGAATTTGTAATGGCAACGCCGGGAAGAAATATTGTAACAGAACCTATTATTACAGGACCGATAAAAGAGGTTAATCCTGTAAAATCTAAAAGTAAGGCAACAAAGGTTGCAAGAGCACAGCTTAAGAAAATTTTGATAAAGTTATTAAATTTAAGCTTATCGATCATAAAAGAAAGAGCATAAGCCGCAGTAACTGCAAGTAAGGAACCTAAACATTCGGTTACGCCACCGCCAAACATTAAACAAAAAGATGAACCGATTAAGCATGCGCCAATGAATTTCACAGGTGGACGATAGGTTTTTTTAGCGTCGATTTTCTTTAATAACTCCAGTCCCTTTTCAACCGATAAATCAGTGGTTGAGAATTTACGTGAAAAACTGTTGATTTCAGAGATCTTCCAAAGATCGATTGATGTGCTGTCAATTCGTTTTAGAAAAGTATACATATCATCATCAGGTTCCCCGTTATCTAAGGAAAGAAATATACCGGTTCCTGTTGCAAAGCATTCGACATAAGGAATTTTGCATGCCTTACATATTCTGACAATAGTATCTTCGACTCTATATATTTCAGCACCGCTTTTCATCATGATTTCCCCCGCATATAATGCGAGAATCAGTATTCTTTTCTGATATTCTTTATTCATAAAAACCCCTAGCCAAAAGGCTGATTTATTTTTGATAAAACTTAATAATATTATACTACGAAAAAAAATAATTGTAACTGAATAAATAGAAAATAATAAACAGGTATGATATAATCAAAGTTGTGTTTATCACAAGATGAAAGGGAGAAGAAAAGAATGGAAAAATTGGAAAGATTAATAGGAACAGTAGTTAGAGGGCTTAGGGCGCCAATTATAAAAGAGGGCGATGACCTGAAAAAAATAGTTGTGGATGTTGTTATAAATGTGGCCAAATCCGGGGAATTTAATGTAAAGGATAAGGATGTCCTTGCTATCACAGAATCGATTGTAGCGCGTGCACAAGGTAATTATGTTACAACTGAACAGTTGGCTCAAGACATAAAGGCTAAGCTGGGAGGGGAGACTATAGGGGTAATTTTCCCGATACTAAGTCGAAACAGATTTGCAATCTGCCTGAGAGGAATAGCAAAAGGTGCTAAAAAGATTGTATTGATGTTAAGCTATCCAAGTGATGAAGTAGGAAACCAACTTTTGGATATCGACCTACTGGATGAGAAAGGGATAGATCCATATAAGGACGTGCTTACCCAAACTGAATTTGAAGAACTATTTGGTAAGTCAAAGCACACGTTTACAGGGATGGACTATGTGAATTATTACAAAGGTATTATTGAAGAAGAGGGGGCAGAAGTAGAGATTATATTTGCCAATAACCCAAAAGAGATACTGAAATATGCTAAAAAAATATTAACTTGCGATATACATTCCCGCTTCAGAACTAAAAGACTATTAAAGGAAGCAGGAGCGGAAATAGTGCTGGGAATGGATGACATTTTAACAGAAAGCATTGATGGGAGCGGGTATAATTCTAAATATGGTCTACTTGGGTCAAATAAGGCGACAGAAGAAATCATTAAACTCTTCCCAAATGACTGTGTTGAATTTGTTAATGGCGTGCAGGAAGAAATTAAAAATATAACAGGTAAACATATAGAAGTGATGGTTTATGGTGATGGAGCGTTCAAAGATCCAATTGGGAAAATATGGGAATTAGCTGATCCTGTTGTTTCACCGGGATATACAAAAGGACTTGAGGGAACGCCAAACGAAGTTAAGCTTAAATACCTTGCAGACAATGACTTTGGGGAACTTAGAGGTGAAGAACTGAAGTTCGCAATAAAGGAATATATAACCAATAAAGATGCTGATTTGGGAGATTCAATGGCGGCTCAGGGAACAACGCCAAGA
>JAENWI010000479.1 GCA_016650115.1 Peptostreptococcaceae bacterium
GCCAAAGGATCTCCATTATTCGAAGCTTGGAAGATAATTTTAGGAGTGATGGATTTCGATGAATCAGTGAAAATTTGAGACTCTGGGAATTCTTTTCTATAGCTTTCTGCTTTATTTACCAGTTTTTGCAAAGAAATCAATTGCTCAAAACATCCAGTACCTCCACAACTACAGTGTGTTTTTTCGTAAGGATCCAGGCGTAGATGACCAATTTCTCCAGTCAGGAAGTTAGGGCCTCTTTTTAGTGTATCTTCTGCAATGATTCCTGCACCCACTCCGTCAAACCCTGCAACTATATCAACAATATTTCTGTGATCTTTTGCGCACCCCAATGACTTTTCTGCAAAAGCGTAGAATCGATTCGAATTGTCGATATAAAAAGGTGCTAAAAGAGTTATTTTATCTTCAATAAATTTTTTTATGGGAATTGATCCACCCCAAGACGTAAACTTTGGAGCTGTATAGCAAATTCCTTCTTTGGTATCTACGACTCCAGTAGAACCAATTACGATTCCTAAAAGATAGGAATGAGAAGAGGTCTCTTGTTTCTTCGCAATAAATTCAGAAATAATTTCAATGACGAAGTCTATTGGCTCATTGCCTTGGAGATGTACAATTTCCTTGTAGAATATATTGACCCTTGCATCGGTGAGTGTCATGTAAATGGACGTAGCAAAAATGGCAATGCTAATTACAAATCCATATTTTTCATTGAATCGAAACAACTCAGGTTTTTTCCCTACATCATCGGGTACTTCAGCCTTTCCTGCTTCCAGTACAAGATTTTTTTGGATTAGATGATCAATTATTTTCCAAATAGTCGTTTTGCTGAGCTTAATATGAGCTGTAATTTGTGAAATGGTTACAAAGTTTGCACTACGAATAAAATCCAATACCAATCGCCTGTTATTTATCCTTACAGAAGACTGATTATGGCTATCTTTACCGGATTTCATTTTGTACTCCTTGAATAAAGTTTCAAAAGAACCTTTATTATACAGAATTATTACATATTATCCAATGTATGCAATTTAATACAGCAACCCGGCTCTCATTGGGAAGTGATATTGTCATAGGTAAGCGGAAGGGACTTTGTCCTAGTCGCTGTCTTTGAAGATATTATCATTGATTTATGGTAGTGTTTGAAGAAATAAAATATGGGGTTGGTTCCCAAAGTTTAGCAGCAAAAAGAACC
>JAENWI010000503.1 GCA_016650115.1 Peptostreptococcaceae bacterium
ATGGTCAACGGCAAGATGTTCCAATATGATACGCACATTGATGATATCTCTTGCTTCCTCAGGGGTAATGATGGAGACTGTTGCATAACTTCGTGGCTTTATGGTAACCAGCCCATATTCGTTCAATCTCCTGATTGCTTCTCTGATGGGGGTACGCGAAACTCCAAACTTCTCAGCAAGCACCTCTTCTGGGACTTTCATTCCGCCTGCGAGTTCTCCTGAGAGGATTTGTCTCTTGAGCATAACATAGACTTGGTCAGAAAGACTGTTTTGTACACACTTATTCATTTCAATACCTTTCCTCTTCAGTAATTCTAATGGTTCTACTTGCATTTATCAATGTTTTTTTGTATACAAGGATGAAAATTACTCCTAAAAAACATTTTTTGTATACAAGGTACTTATATTTTATTATTATCCTACTAGTGTGTTTAATCTGTATAGAGTACTCTAAATTTGCTCAAAGATGCTCTATAAGTGAGGAAAATTTTTTTAGCATGTGACAAATACTTTTATTTGCTATAATTTATGTACACAATGTACACAATGTACAATATGCATATTGAGACCTATAATTTGAAATGATGCTAGGATTCGTGTGTAAAGAAATCTAGCACTTCCTTGGAGGTGTCCCAAGTCTGTTTAGGATAGACTATTTTGTAGGCTGACTCAGTATCAATACGTGGTGGGGCTTTAAAAAATATGGAATTTCTAGTATGTTTTAGATAAGGAATCAACGTCTTTTTACAAAACTGAGTGCTTGAAAAACTCTTTTTTGTTCTAAGGTAGTATAGCTGGAGCGTGTTTCCAATAGGGAATGGGTGCTGGCAAATTAGGAGAACCGAATGGATCAGATGAAAAAAGCGTATGAATTGTTGAACGAGTGGAAAGGTGATGCCTATGTGCATGGTCTTGGCGTGCTTGACCAGGTCGGCGTTATCGCCAAAGGCTTTGGAAAGAGAGCCTTGGTAGTAAGCAACACCACCTATATGAAGCCAGTTGCTGACCGGGTCGTCTCATACCTGAAGGAAGCTGGTGTTGAACTCGCCGGTGGCGTCATTGCCCCCGATGCAAAGCCCAATGCCCCTCGTGAGGATGTCTACCGCCTTGAGTCCTATATC
>JAENWI010000459.1 GCA_016650115.1 Peptostreptococcaceae bacterium
AACCTTAGAAATCAGTACATTAAGGCAAGTAACCAAACTATGTCTTATCGTATGATTCCTAAGGTAAAAGAACTTAAATTAATAGCTATGTATTTATATGTCAGCGATGTATATAAATACGACTTGATGTATTCCTGTCAGCGGTTCAGTAACAATTCAAAACCTGAATTTACTGACGGGGAAGTTATGACAATTTATCTTTATGCTATGCACATTGAACAACGTTTTAAAGTTAAACAAATCTATGAATATGCCAGTGACCACCTCCGTTCGTGGTTTCCGCGACTGCCTTCTTACGAAGCTTTCAACATGAGACTCAATCGTTTGGGAGAAGCCTTCAAGATGTTGTCTTCTAATCTGATAATTAAGTTTGTGCCATCTGATTGCGTTGAAGACAAAAGCTTACTGGACTCAATGCCAATCATCACCTGCTCGGGCAAACGTTCAGGCAAAGTGGCCAGGGAAATCACAGACAAAGGATTTTGTTCTACAAAAGGCATATATTATTATGGGTTAAAACTACACGCATTGGCATTTCACCGCCCACATCATTTGCCATTCCCTGAACAATTTCAACTGACACCAGCTTCAGAAAATGACCTTAACCTCTTTAAACAGGCATGGGGCGAAATTGAAAACCGGACTTTCTTCGGCGATAAGATATATCATGACACACAATATTTTCAAGATGCTGAAAATAGCCAAAACTCATTGATGTTAACGCCAGTCAAGGCAGTCAAAGGTCAAGATGCAGATCTAAAGCAAAGGGATAAAGCTGCAAATGACCTGTTCTCAACAGCTGTATCAAGAATCAGACAACCTATCGAATCATTGTTCAATTGGCTGATTGAAAAAACAGATATTCAAAGAGCGTCAAAAGTAAGGTCGACTAAAGGGCTGATGGTTTACGTCTTTGGCCGATTGGCTGCAGCTTACATTGCCCTTATTTTCAACTCTTAATTCGCATTAATAACCATAAATACATTTTGAAATGAAATTGTACAAAATCTTATTATTTGCAGTAATTGCACTCGGCTTTAACTCGTGTAGTGAAAAACCAAAGCAAGATGATGGTATAAAATATTACCGTCAGATTCAATTCAGCGAAACACCCTTTGATATTGAAAAAGGAACACATCCGCTAACTGCTGAAGAAGCTAAAACAATCAACAATTACAAATTCACTACCAACGAAAATAAACAACTGGTTTCTGTTGAGTACAACCGAAATGATACACTTTTGGGTTATTC
>JAENWI010000264.1 GCA_016650115.1 Peptostreptococcaceae bacterium
ACCCCATGTGTTGGAGCCTTGCTGACAAACTCATTTTTACTTATAAATTATGGTTTATAAACTGTTAATGATTTAGATACTACAACAATATCTGCCGAATTATCATCATCATCAGTCCTATCGTAAAGCCTTACAGCCCTGGCTTTTCTAATATCGGACAAACTGCCGGCTGTATATTCCGTCTGATCATCAGAAAGCACATAGACCGCTGCGTTATCCTTTATGGCAAAAAGGTCACCCGTTGAGCTTTCAAGTCTCACAACTCCGTCATCAAAGGAAAATACCTCCTGCTTCCCAGTCAGTTCGGTCAGTTCCACAAATATTGCTCTCCCGCTTACGCTGTCAGCAACTGTTCTAATCTGTCCATCTCTCAAGTTAATCTCGTACACCTCTCCAGTCAGATAATCTGCTGAAGCCGAAGGTGGTAGCCATGACATCCCAGTTGTTCCAAGCCACATAATAGGCTTTCCTTCAACCAGTGTATCAACTCCTGTCACCGCATCTCCTTTAGCGTTTAGTGTCATCACTGTACCGTTAATGACCCCATAAGCATACCCGCTGAAACCAACATCCATTGGAAGGATGATTTCAGAAATTTTATTTCCTGTCATAGCATACCAGATTGGGGTGATCACGTTTTTATACTTATATACTGTGTCTATTCTGAAATCAGAAATATCATTTGTCAAAGTCATGGTACTCTTATAATCAATTTTCTTGCCATAAGTATATACCTTCACATCAGAAGCGATTGCTTTTCCTGCAAACTCAGTCATTGTGCTGTTGAAGGCACCTGATAAATAGGTTTTGCCTGTCAGATTTGGCACAGCTGACGGTGTTTCCCCGTTATTATTTTCCACAGGTGTTTGAGGATTTGCTTTTTCGATCATAGCTAATCCATTGAAAATTATTTTCGCTGTCATAGCCTTTGTTACCTGTGTTGGGTAAATCATAATCATTACCATGTCATTAAATAATCCCAGGCTTGTACCTTTATCCATATAATTAGAAGGATATTTGCCACCTATTAAGGCATCTGTATATCCGGAAGCTCTTATTACCATTGCAGTAAGCTCTTCCATATTTACCAGGTTCCCAGGTTTAAAGGTTCCATCTGGATATCCTTTAACTATACCTTTATTAACTGCATAGGCAATATATCCCTCTACCCATCCATAACCAGCCATATCAGGGAAAGCGCTTTGCATTACCTGAGTTGGTGTACCTGTTACCTCAGAATCCGGCGGATTCATAGCCTTAACAACCATAATGCAGGCCTGTGCCCTTGTCAATCTGCTGTCTGGATGAAATTGACCATCCACATCTCCAGTAATAATAGCTTTTTCTACTAAAGTTGTTATCGCATTTTCATATACATTTCCTGTCACATCTGATGGAACTGTTGCTGCAAAGGCCAAGCCTGTGCAAAGCATTAATATTACCAGTACCATTGAAATTATTTTTTTCATTGTTTACCCCTTTCCATTCTATATTGAAGTCTGTTCTTAACTCTGAAGTTCTATCTTAACACTGCCGCCGAAGTTGTTGTCGAAGGCTTTAAATTGGCCATATTTCTGTACATGATTAATGCCACGTCACCCTTTGTTGCAGGCGCATTCCAGTCAGTAACCGTTACCTGCCCGGTCATATTGGAAAGCTGTGAGTAGAAAATGTAGTTATCCGGCCAGACTCCATAAGCGTCAATTTCCGTCGTCATGTTTTTTGATCTCATAATCATTGCGATCACCTCAATGTAAGAGACATTATTCCCCGGTGCGAAGTTGCTGTTCCCAACACCCTTAATTATCCCTGCCTGATAGATGGCATTGATGTAAGGTTTTGCCCAGGTATAACCTGTAAGGTCATTGAAAACATTAAGGTTTGCCATAGCAGTCAGGTCACTGACATGATAGGTTGCTTTTGCCATCATTACAGAAAATTCTGCTCTTGTAATGCTTTTTTCTGGGTAATAAAGCCCTGTTATATCTCCGGTAATAACTTTCTTATCTGTTAAGGCTTTTACTGATGTGAAATATTTCGTATTCACTACATCCTTTGGGTACACCGATTGTGAATTCCACTCGTTATAATTGATATCTGCAAAGGCAAGTGCAAAACTGCTGATGCATAAAGTTAAAACCAATATCCCTATTCCAATTTTCCTCTTCATCTTAATCTCCTCCTGTTTATTCATTTTATTTTAACAATTGCTCGATGTTCTGGTCAATAAATTCTTGCGCAGAAACCTGGTTTACTGCACTGATTGAACCGTTCATTCCTATCAAACCGACCGATTCCGGATATGA
>JAENWI010000449.1 GCA_016650115.1 Peptostreptococcaceae bacterium
CGATTTTTATATACTATATTTATTCAGACAACTCTGGCTACATAGGTGAAGTGGAGTCGACCATTGTTCCAAATATTGCTGAAGTATCGGGAAAAATCATCGAGTCTGATATTACTCTTGGGCAGTCAGTAAAAAAAGGTGATATTCTTGCTCAAATTGACAATGCAGATTTAAACTATGATCTTACACAAGTACAGTTAAATCTTCAAAAGAAAAAACTGGCTTTAGGTGAGGTAACAGTCGGCCAAGGCGGTCAGGCAACCAATGCATACTTATCGGCTCAGGCTAATTATAACAGTGCTTCTGTCTCCGTCAGCAAGGCTTCAAAAGACTATGTTAATGCCAAGGAATTATTTGCAGAAGGTGGAATTTCCAGCAGCGAACTGGAGAAATTAAAAGTCATACTGGCTTCAGCCACAAGTTTAGAGTCCGCTGCATTGGCCCAGTTAAACAACACATTAAGCCAAACTGGTCAGAGCAGTGCGCAAATTGACATTGCTATTCTTGAAAATCAAATAAGCCAGTTGAAGGAAAATATTGCAAAATATACTGTAATCGCATCTTGTGACGGCACAATTTTAAGCAAAAATTATGGCATGGGCAGCATTGTTTCAGCCGGCTATAATATTTCTGATATTGGCTCTTTAGATGAACTGTATGTTGTTTTTTATATCCCTGAAAACAAAATCAATGCTATCAAATACAACGATTCCCTCAATATAGAAGCGAATGGTGAAACAATCTCTTGCAAAGTCAAGTATATTGATACAAAAAGCCAATATACCCCTAGAGAGTTGCAGACGGCTGCAAACAAAAGCAAAACCAACTTTAAGATCAAGCTTCTCATTCCACAGTCTTCAAATTTAAAGCCAGGGATGCAGGTCACTGTTTCTCTAAAATAAACGCAAAATACGCAATAAAAAAGTCTTGATAAAAATTAATTTTCATCAGGACTTTTCATTTTTAATTGAGACTTTTCGTTTTGTTATACCTATTATTCAATTTCTTTTAAGAAGTCTTCATATCCCTCTGAACTCATTTCAGATTTAGGGACAAACCTTAAAGAAGCACTGTTCATACAATACCTTAATCCCCCTTTATCCTTAGGTCCATCTTCAAATACATGCCCAAGGTGTGAGTTGCTCCCTTTACTTCTGACTTCCACTCTCTTCATGCCAAAAGCTTTGTCTTCTTTTTCTTCAAGTGAATCCTTCGATACTGGTTTCGTAAAACTTGGCCAGCCGCTACCGCTGTCAAATTTATCAGTTGATATAAA
>JAENWI010000083.1 GCA_016650115.1 Peptostreptococcaceae bacterium
AAAGCCTGAAATTAAGTATAAGAAGGAATCCAGCGAAATTGACAGTTTGCCAAGAAAACAAATAGAAATTCTGTCAGCATCATCAAATTATGTAAAACCTGGCGGCATTTTGCTTTACAGCACCTGTACCATCAACCCCTATGAAAATCAAAGAGTAGTAAAGGATTTTTTAAGGAAGAACCCGCAATTTGAAAAAATAGAAGCAATACAATTGCTGCCAAATATAAATGGGACAGATGGCTTTTATATCTGCAAAATGAAAAAAGCCGAAGATCTGATTTAGGAGAAGCATGATAAAAGTTGGATACAGCACAAATATAGGTATCAAAAGAAAGAAAAACGAAGATGCTTATTATATAATTGAAGATCAAAAAGTTTATATGGTGGCAGATGGTGTTGGCGGTAATAATTCCGGGGAAGTAGCCAGCAAAACATCAGTTGAATTCATATCAAAACACCTGGTGGATTATCCCATCAATGTGAATTGGGATGAAAGCATTATAAAGGGCTATTTTATTGAGGTAATAGCAAAAGCAAATCAGAATTTGCTGGAAAAGGCAAGTGTCACCGATATTAACCAAGGGATGGCTACCACTTTGGTTCTTGCTTATTTATTTAATGAGAAATGCCTGATATTTAATATTGGAGACAGCAGAGCATATTATTTTCATCATGGAAAATTAAACCAGATTACCGAGGACCATTCTTTTGTGAATACATTAGTTAAGACGGGTACTATTACCAAAGAAGAAGGACGATTACATCCTAAAAAAAATATTATAACAAGAGCTTTGGGGGCAGAGCCAAAAATAGAGATTGATTTTTTTTCAATCAATCTTGAGGCGGAGGATCTTGTAATATTGAGTACAGACGGCTTACATGGGGAAGTTGGGGACAATACAATAGAAGATATCGTTAAAGAAGAAAAAGACATGCAAAGACTTTGTAATAGATTGGTTTCTATAGCGAATTTACAGGGAGGCAGTGATAATATTACTGTAATTTGTTTGGAATATGAGGGGGGAATATGAGTAGCAGATTACTTGCGGGAAGGTATGAATTACTGGAAAAAATAGGGGACGGCGGAATGGCCGTAGTATATAAGGCAAAATGTCGGTTGTTAAATCGTTTTGTTGCAATAAAGATACTAAAACCAGACTTTACGAAGGATTTGAAAATAATTGAGAGCTTTAGAAAAGAATCTCAGGCAGCAGCCAGTCTGTCTCATCCAAACATTGTTAATGTTTATGATGTTGGCAGAGAGGGAAACATTTATTATATCGTTATGGAACTGATTGAGGGTAGAGTTTTAAGTGATATTATAAAAGAAGACGGCCCTATGGATTATAGAAAAGCCATCGAAATTGGGAAGCAAATGGCATCAGCTTTAAGCTTAGCACATAAAAACCATATCATACATAGAGATGTGAAACCACATAATATTTTGATTACAGAGGATGGCGTTGCAAAGATTACCGATTTTGGTATAGCAAAAGCCGTCGATTCTGCAACAATAGTTGGACATTCAAATACAATTATGGGTTCCGTTCATTATTTTTCACCAGAGCAAGCCAGAGGAGGATATGTTGATGAAAAATCTGACATTTACTCATTAGGAATTGTTTTGTATGAACTGGTGACCGGAAGAGTCCCATTTGATGCTGATAATCCTGTAGCAGTTGCGCTGATGCATATAAATGAAGAGATTTTACCGCCTTCTCAACTGGTAAAGGGATTGCCGACTGCTATTGAAAATATTATTATGAAGGCAACAAATAAATATTCAATTAACAGATATGCATCTGCGGATGAAATGATTGAAGCATTGAAAAACGGTGATATTGTTGCAAATATCGTAGGTACACTAGATAATAACACAAAAGCAAATATTGCTGCTCCGGTTGCGGCAGCTGCTGCAATTGCTGAAAATGCAAAGGAGAATGACTTGAATAATACAAAAGGGAAAAAACCAAAAAAGAAGGTTAGATTCAATAAATTTAAAGCGGCGGCAGCAGTGCTTGCTCTTATTTGTGCAATACCTGTAAGTGCGTTAATATTATCCGGCATTTCCGCAGTGGGTGCAAGTGAGAATATAGAAGTGCCTAATTTGTCGGGAATGACATATGAGGAGGCAGAAGTGGCTCTTCAGGAGGTCAGATTAACCATAGGAAAAGGTGATGAGGTTATTGATAATGACTTTGAAAAGGGTCAGATTGTATCTCAAATTCCAACAAGCGGTAGCAAGGTGAAGGCTGGCAAATCTGTAGTAGTAAGTATCAGCAAAGGTGTAGTAGAAGGCATGGTTCCAAATCTTGTCGGGAAGTCATTAGAAGATGCTTTATTCCTGCTGGATAAATATGGTTTTAATCAGGGTTCAGCTACAGTTGAAGCAAGTGAAATGCCAAAGAATATTGTTATAAATCAGTCTCCGGAAGCGGGATTAGAAGTAAAGCCTGGGACAACTATTAACATATCTGTCAGTGAAGGACCTCAGAAAACAGCACCGGATGTAATCGGAATGAATATTCTTGATGCTGAAGCAGTTTTAAATTCTGCAGACTTAAAAGTTGGTGATATTGGTTATGAAATGAGCGATGCTTATGCAAAGGATATTGTAATTTGGCAGCAGGATGTCAAAGGAGCAAATCTTAAACCTGGCACAACAGTAAATCTGAAAGTAAGTACGGGAACTGAACCAGCTGGTTCAAAGGCAATCGCACTAGACATTGATTACGGGAGTGCTGTAAATCAGGTATTCTATCTGACGGTTACAATCAATGATGAAAGCGGAACCCATAGTATCATTTCACGTGAGCAGCGTATCAAGGAAAACGTCAGCGAAATAGTGTCTCTTTCAGGATCAGGTGCAGGAACAGTGACTGTTATTTTTGATAATGACGTGGTCATGCAAAAGAACGTTAATTTTAATACAGGAGAAATTCAATAATGCGAGGCATTATAGTCAAAGGAATAGCCGGATTTTATTATGTGAAAGTTGAAAACAAGGTTTATCAATGCAAGGCAAGAGGTAAATTTAAAAAACAGGGGGTTGTGCCAACCGTTGGAGATCTTGTTGAAATCCAGGTGCTTGATGATGGAGACGGTGTAGTAAATGTAATATTGCCAAGACGCAATTCTTTTTTAAGGCCCCCTATTGCCAATGTAGATTGTATGGTTGTTGTAATATCGGCTGCAGATCCGGAACCGAATTTTACGATATTGGACAAATTTCTTGTTATGGCAGAGGGTAACAGAACAGATGTAGTCATTTGTGTAAACAAAGTGGAGATTGCATCAACGGAAATACTTCTGAAAATAAAAGAAATATACAAAGATATATATCCTTTGGCATTTGTTAGCTGTAAGGAAAAAATCGGATTTGAAAAGCTTGAGCTATTGCTGAAGAACAAAAAAAGTGCTTTAGCTGGTCCTTCCGGGGTAGGAAAGTCAACTATTTTAAATTGCCTAATGCCGGCTGAAGATATCGAAGTTGGAGAAATCAGCCGTAAAACCAGGCGAGGTAAACATACAACAAGACATGTGGAAATCTTTGAAACAAATTTTGGAGCGATGCTGTTTGATACACCTGGATTTACATCTTTTGAAATACTCGAAGCTGAAGAAGACCAACTACATTTTTATTACCCGGAAATGGCAAACTACATTAGTAATTGTAAATACGACAACTGCAGACACATTAAAGAACCTCATTGTGGTGTAATGGCAGCCGTTGAGGAAGGTTTGATAAGTAAATCAAGATATAAGTCGTATTTAGAACAAATGATTGAAATAAGAGAAAAAAAGAAGTACTAGAAAGGAATTATAATGATGAAACTAGCACCATCCATATTGTCAGCTGATTTTTCAAAGCTGGGTGAACAAGTAACTATGATTGAAAATGGAGGGGCTCATTTGATACATATTGATGTAATGGATGGCCATTTTGTTCCAAATATTAGTTTTGGGGCCACTGTCATGAAAAGCTTACTCGGAAAAACTAAAATTCCTTTTGATGTACATTTAATGATAGAAAATCCCGAATTTTTCATAAAAGAATTTGTAACCGAAAACACAGAATATATTACTGTTCACCAGGAAGCTTGCATACATTTGCACAGGACTATTCAAGAAATAAAAGCGCTTGGCATAAAAGCGGGTGTTTCAATTAATCCAGCTACTTCTCTTTCCACGTTGGACTATATTTTGGAGGAAGTGGATCTTGTTCTGATTATGTCTGTAAATCCAGGGTTTGGAGGGCAAAACTTTATACCATCTGCACTTGAAAAGGTTAAGGCGCTTAAAGAGATAAGAGAATATAACAATTTGAAATTTGAAATAGAAATTGATGGTGGAGTAACGCTTGAGAATTTAAAAGAAGTTGTTGCTGCAGGTGTGGATATTGTAGTAGCAGGATCAGCTGTTTTCGGAGCCGAGAATGTGGAAGAAAGAACTAAAGCGTTTGTAAATCTTACATAGTTTATTGGATGAATAATTTTAACATAGATATTATAAAGAATGCCCTTGCTGAATATTTATTCTGCAAGGGCATTTGTGCTATTACTATATAATTTTTAAAGTCCAGTCTTCCACGTTCCAAACTTCTGTGACCCAGTCTTCGTAAAAAGAGGGCTCATGACATACAATTAAGATGGATCCCTTAAAAGCAATCAATGCTCTTTTTAACTCTTCCTTTGCATCAAGGTCCAAATGGTTTGTAGGCTCATCCAGAATCAGCCAGTTGGATTCTCTCTGCATCAGCTGGCATATGCGAACCTTGGCGTTTTCTCCGCCTGACAGTACTTTCATCTGACTAGTAATATGATCGGTTGTAAGTCCGCACTTTGCAAGTGCAGTTCTTGCCTCCGCATTTGTATATGAAGGGAACTGAGCCAGCATGTATTCTAATGCCGTTTCTGAGCTGTCTCTTCCTGCTTCCTGCTCAAAATATCCTGGAAAAAGGTGCTCTCCAAGGACAACCTCACCTGCAACCGGCTTTATTTTCCCCAATATTGTTTTTAAGAGGGTGGTTTTCCCTAAACCGTTGGTTCCTGTTATTGCGAATTTAGTACCACGTTCAATAAAAAAGGTGACAGGCTTCGTTAAAGGTTCTTTATAGCCAATGACTAAATCTTCGCATTCAACCAGAAATTTGCCCGGTGTTCTTGCTTCTTTGAATTTAAATTTAGGTTTGGGTTTCTCTCTGGGCTTTTCCAGAACATCCATTTTCTCCAGACGTTTTTGTCTGCTGTTTGCCATTCCCCTGGTTGCAACTCTGGCTTTATTTCTGGCAATAAAATCTTCCATTTTCTCAATTTCCTGTTTCTGCTTTTCATAGGCCTTGTTTTCCTGGCCTTTTTTCACCTGATACATATGCATAAAACTGTCATAGTCCCCAGTGTAACGAGATAATTCTCCATCTGAAACATGGTATATTACATTAACCACAGAATTAAGGAATTCCATATCGTGGGATATAAGAATAAAGGCGTTTTCATAGTCCTGAAGATATTTTTTTAACCATTCTATATGTTCAAAGTCCAGATAATTGGTAGGTTCATCGAGTAATAGGATGGACGGATCTTCCAGAAGCAGTTTAACAAGTAATACTTTTGTACGCTGACCACCGCTCAGTTGAGCCACATCATTTTCAAGTCCGATGGATCCAAGGCCGAGGCCGTTTGCAACTTCATCTATTTTAGAGTCTAATGTATAAAAACTGCTATGTTCCAGCATATGCTGAATTTCTCCGGCCTCTTCCATTAATGCATCGATATCAACATTTTCTTGAGACATCTGATCATATAATGCAAGCATTTCTTTTTCCAGATCAAACATATGTCTGAATGCATCCCTTAAGACACTTCGAATAGACATACCTGGCTTTAAAGTCGAATTCTGGTCAAGATATCCAACGGTAACGTGCTTGGACCATTCAACTTTTCCTTCATCCGGTTGAAGGGTTCCTGTTATTATATTCAGAAAGGTTGATTTACCTTCACCGTTGGCGCCAATCAGCCCAACGTGTTCACCTTTTAATAATCTAAAGCTGGCATCTTCCAGGATTCTTCTTCCGCCAAAGCCATGGGTAACGTTTTCTACGATTAATAAACTCATTTTCACACTCCATATATATTTTTTCGTACAAGATATATTTTATGGTCAAATAGAAGGAATGTCAATACAAACTCTAAAAGCAAGCAAGCAAGCCCATTATAAGCAGCCGATATTGGGCTTTTAATGGTTTTAAAGGGTTTCTAATCAATGTTATTTTCTTCTTCATCCAATTTTTTGGCAATTTTCATTTGCCTTTTTTGGTTTAATGTATACATTAAAGAAAAACCAAAGAACATTAACGCAGTTGAAGTTATAAAGAATATCAGTATTGTGCCAGTAAGGGAAAATAAATTGTGTTTGTCGCCATATTTAGCATAATTTTGAATACTCATCAGAGTAGTCATGGTTATTCCTCCCACA
>JAENWI010000484.1 GCA_016650115.1 Peptostreptococcaceae bacterium
CCGGGGCAATGTCATGCTTTCGGCCTATTACAAACAATTCAGTGCCAATTCATCGACGCAGGTCAATTGGAATGATCAAAGACAGCCCAATGTGATTTCCGATTTATCCTTATCGTACAGGCTGAAAAAGGGATTTCAGATCCGCTCCTCCGCCCAGGCCAATTCGGTCGAAAATACACTGACCACCTATAATGCTTCTATTGAGAAGAGCATTCGGAAGGGGAACATTTCAATTTCGTACAGAAGAAACATTAAGAATAGTGCCAATCTGATCAGTTTAAGGTTCAGATACGATTTGCCTTTTGCCCGTACCAGTATCACGGCTTCTCAAAACAACGGCAATATTTATACCTCGGAGAGCGCGCAGGGCAGCCTGGCATTTGGGAGTGGCAATAATAACATTCAAACCAGCAGTCGTTCCTCCATGGGGAAAGGTGGAATATCGATTTATCCTTTTCTTGATCTGAATAATAATGGCGTTTTCGATAAGGGTGAACACCTGGTGAAGTTAAACTCAGTCAGAGTATCCGGGGGCCACGCAATTTTCAGCAAGAAGGATTCAATCGTGCGAATTCCTGATCTTAACGCGTTTACCAGCTATAAGGTCGAATTTGACGATAATGATTTGGGAAATATTGCCTGGCGGTTTAAAAAGAAAGTATACGAGGTGTTAATTGATCCCAACCAGTTCAAACGCATTAATATTCCTGTTGTTGCTGTAGGTGAGGTTAGCGGTATGGCTTATATGAAAACCGACAGCTTCCTGGAAGGAATTGGAAGGATACTGGTGAATTTTTACAAAAAAAACAGTTCTGAAATGGTTGCGAAGACACTTTCTGAATCCGACGGATATATTTATTACCTGGGATTTGAACCGGGAGAATACCTTGCCCGCGTTGACACCGGGCAATTGAACAATCTGAATTTTACGGCGGATCCGCCACAAATGGAATTCACGATCAAAACACTGAAAGAAGGAGATATCGTAGCTGGTATCGATTTTATGCTGACGGATAATACAATAAAGGAAAAGCCAATAAAGGAAAAGCCAGTCAAGGAAATACCTGATCCAATCGAACAGGAACTTTTACCGAATGAAGAAATACTTGCCGGTAAAGAAAGCACATTTATGCCCTACGAAAACACATTACCCGTCGAAAAAACATTTTTACCCG
>JAENWI010000075.1 GCA_016650115.1 Peptostreptococcaceae bacterium
AAGGTGGCAAAGGTTCGTGCAGCAATTAACAACGCAAACAAGGCGGGAATTTCGGTTATGGAATATAAACCGCAGGAATCAAGGAATCAGGAAGTGGAAAACCAAATTTCTGAAATATCAAATGAATGGATAAAGAACAAAGGTGGAGAGGAAATGGGATTTATGCTTGGTGGAACAGGTATTGATGCTCCCCTCGACAGAAGATATTTTTATGCTGTTGATAATGAAAACAAGATTCAGGGGTTTGTCGTTTTCTTGCCATACCTATCAGGCAAAGGATATCTTGCCGATGTGACGAGACGACGTAAAAATTCATTACAGGGAATTCTTGAAAAAATTATATTTGATGCATTCATGAAAATGAAGGAAGAAGGAGTTGTTTGGGGTAATATGGGATTATCACCATTATATAACGTTGCGGATGAGGTTAAGTCAAACATTCCAGAAAAAATATTCAACTATATCTACGAAAATATGAACAATTATTACGGCTTTAAAGCGCTTCATCATGCAAAGGAAAAATATGCTCCAACAGAGTGGAAACCGAGATATTTGGCTTTTAGTCCACGTCCATTCACGCCAGATTTAGCTTATGCGATGGTGCGTGTACAAGTTGGCAGGAGTTTGGGTAAAATAGTGTTTTCTGAATTGAACAGAAAAAAGGGTGGAAATTTTTTTTAAAAACAAATTTCGTGTGATTACAATTGATAGTCCTGGACATGGAAAGTCTACTTTTAGTATAAAACGATTGTCAATAGAGGTCATGGCAGACCATATTGTTAATTTATTAAAAGAACTTAAGATTGATCATTTTATTTTGCTGGGGTTCAGCGATGGTGCAAATATAGCTTTAAAGATAGCTCAAAAAATTCCTGAAAGATTCCTTGCGCTTGTAGTGATTTGGGCCAATTTCTCTCCCGAAGGATTGAAAGCATACATACTGATACCAGTAAAAATAGCATATGCGGTATTGGTTTTGTTAAGGTTTGTACCATTATTAGACAGGGCTGCGCAAAGACTATCCCTTGTCGTGAATGATCCCAAATTTGATAAACTAATGGTTAAAAAAATTACTATCCAAACGTTACTGCTGGCAGGTGAATATGATTTTATAAAGGAGTCGCATCTTCGAGAAATTGAAGATATTATTCCAAATGCTGAATTAAAGCTCCCGGGAATTTCCGGGAGTTTTAATTCGTCAAGGGACAGCAAGGAATATTTTAACAGCACCGTCAAATGCATTTGTTGTATATTAAAAGCTGAGGTTGTTAACAATTGAAAGGATTTGTGGTATATTGAGACTAGGTATTATTACGAAAGGTGGAAATATATATGGTAAAGAAATGCAAACAATGCGGCTGCACTTTAGTAGCTGGTGAAAGCAATAACATCTGTGAAAAGTGTCGACAATACAAAAGAGACAAACAGGCAGAAGATAGAATTGCGGCGGCAGAAGCAAAGAAAAAAAAGCATCATTAATTCAGTTTCTGTGAAATAACTGTGAGGAAAAAGGAGCAAATCAAAAAAGATTTGGAATCAAGAATTGAAGCCGAAAAGGGAACAGAGAATACAGTAAAATATATTGAAAACCTGTATCAGGACATAATAAAAGGCTATTAATTATTAATAGCCTTTACGTTTGTATTTAACTATGACATTCGTGTTCGTGGCAAGAGTCGCCTGAGTCTACAAGTGACCCGTCAAGCCATTTAAGTGTTGTTTCCTTCACATCACCGGAACATCCGCGTAACACGTCAATGCCTGCATTTTTTAAAACATTGACGGCTCCTTCACCCATGTTGCCAGCTAGCATAATTTCTACTCCCAATTCTGAAAGAGTTTGTGCAATATTTGATTTGCAGCCACAACCGGCAGGGGCTGCAAGCTTTTCTTGCGCTATAATTTCTTTGTTATCGTCAATTGTGAAAATAGTATAGTGTTCACAATGTCCAAAATGATCATCGATTAAATTCTGCCTTGATGGTAAAGCAATTTTCATAAATACCTCCAATATGATATAATGAGTTATAGTTTTTATGGATTGTTGGCTTATACTTGTAATATATTCATTATATAATACATTAATGACATAAGTCAACAACTAAACCGTTAAGGAGGTAAAATAGTGGCAAGACCTAGAAAATGCAGAAAAGTATGTTGCATGCCAGTTTGTACGAGATTTGGCCCTCTTGACTTATTAAACGGCGGAAATAATTATGTTGTAATGACAGTTGATGAATATGAAACAATAAGGCTTATCGATTTAGAAGGATTGACACAAGAAGAGTGCTCAAATCAAATGAATGTGGCACGAACAACCGTACAGTCAATTTATGATAATGCAAGGAAAAAATTGTCGGATTCCTTAGTCAATGGTAAAGTACTACATATTGAAGGTGGAGAATATAAGATTTGCGATGGACTTATTAAGCCTTGTGGTAAAGAGGGATGTCTTAAACGTAAATGTGATAATCAGATGAAACAGGCATTATTGGAGGGGAACGATTAGTTGACGAAGATAAAAAAGAAAAAATTCATTATTATAATAATTACTGCTACTGTACTTTTATTTATATGCTGTGCACCTTTTATAATTAATGAATATGTGAAATCCAGTGTAGAAGGTAATATCATAGGTGAAGAAGAATTTGATACTATTGCTGTAGACTGTATTTTGGTTTTAGGGGCAGGATTAAAAGCGGATGGCACTCCAAATAACATGCTGCAGGAAAGACTGGATAAAGGAATTGAACTGTACAAAAGGGGTATTGCTGAAAAGCTTTTATTGAGTGGTGATAATGGACAAGTGGCGTATGATGAAGTCAATGCAATGAAGACTTATGTAATAGATGAAGGGGTACCGCCAGAGGATATATTTTTAGATCATGCAGGGTTTTCCACCTATGAATCAGTCTATCGGGCAAGAGATATTTTTCGGGTTAAAAAGGTGATTATTGTAACACAAAAGTATCATCTTCCCAGGGCATTGTATATTGCTGAGGGGTTAGGTTTAGATGCTTATGGGGTAATTCCTGACAGCAGGGTATACAGTGGCCAGAATTACCGCGAAATCAGGGAAATTCTAGCTAGAAACAAAGACTTTTTTACAACATTAATGAAGCCGGAGCCTACCTATTTAGGCGAGGAAATTCCAATTACTTCAAATGGAATTTTAAGTCATGACTAAGCATGGCTCATAATAGTTCAAGGACAGCAACAGGTAAGTGTTAAAACCAGAAAGGGATAAAATTTATGAAAACCCTCATTTTTAACGGTTCGCCAAGAACAAACGGAGATACAGCAATTTTAATAAATGAAGTCATTAGAAATCTGCAAGGAGACCACAAAATCATTCATGCATATGACTGCAACATTAAAGCTTGCATAGATTGCAGATATTGCTGGAAGAATGAAGGCTGCAGTCAAATCGACGGAATGCAGGAAGTCTACAACTACATTCAGGAATACGGATCATCAACGGATTGACGGAAAGTTGATAAAAATTTCAAAGCAACTGAATCCCACGAATAATTGTCGATGCATATTTTCCTGGCAGTAGATTTTACCTTTTCATTCAAATCTGGCCCTCGTAGCAAATAGGTCTCCAATATAGTATTTATTTGAATGGCAATGTTTTTAACAAGGTCTTCATCAAGCCAAAGCTTGCCCAGGGCATTAAAATTGTCATCCAGGTCAGATAGCCCCGAATAGCTGTCTACAACGCTCTTAAATCCTGAATGATAGGGTTGTAGGGGGAAAACACCGCAGGCCAAAGCTTCAACTCCCACGAGACCAAATGCTTCAGGAAATATTGAAGGAGCTATCGCAATATCTGCACATGAGATTAAGTCTTTCAGAAGATTATGGTCCATAAAACCTGTAAAAACTACCTTGTCTGAAATTATACCTATGGTCTTTTCAAAATAAGCTTTTGAGAGGTCAATATCTTCAAGGATATTAAGAATATAACCTGAATATATTTCGGTGCCGGGTTCAACATGGCTTTGGAAATCTTGGGGACAGGTCAGGAGATGTTTCAGTTTTTTTGAATTTCCTGTTTCCATGGCACCAACAATGGCTTCAAGATAGCGTCTTGAAGTCCCAAATCCAACAAGAACAAGTTTGGTATCAGGGTTCTCCTGAAGTATAAACGGAAGAGACAAAATCAGATTGTGTATACCCTTTGTCCAGAGATATTTACCGTAATAAAGCAATATGGTATCCTTCTCCCAGTCAATATGAAGCAGTTTATTCTTTATATCGGAGTCGATACTTTTGTTATCCCCTTCCCCCATGATGTTACCATACGCAGATTTGGCTTCCATGCTATTGCCATATTCAGATTCTACTTTTTTGAGAAGCATATCTATTCTTGCGTTTTTACTTGTGCCTTTTTCAAGGGGAATAAAACTTTCAATGTCCACTCCCGCTGGTATGAGTATTTTTTCTGCCTTGAATTCCGCTCGGCCCTGAAAGAAGTCAGTAAATTCCTGCATAGAATAGTCAGTGAGAAATACCAGTTTATCTGTAACGTTCAGTCCTTCTATAGCATATCTTAATGCCAAGGCACTTTTTTTAACGGAAAAATTGAGACAACTGCCATGAACCACTGTGAAAATAAATACGTCAGTGAAATCTTCAAGAGCTCTTTTCACGTAAACCGGCTGCATTACAGTGTGATTGCTTATTATAATATCTGGTTTATGATCGGCAAAGGTGGACTTGAGAGCTTTTTCATTGCACGAAATATAATTTTCCAGATCTTTTTCTGAAAGCTGGGGGATTTCCTCTGCATCAAAACCCTCATATCTGTCTTTTACATAAACTGGGAGAATTCTTCCTATATAAGGGATGTAACAGTTGCACTTCCCTTCGTAAGGAGTAGCTTTTCCATGAATCTGCTTTAATTTTTCGTTGCCCTCAGTAAACAGATATGCTGACTCTATAAAATCATATTTCTCAGCCGATTGTTCCTGACAGAAAAGTAATACTTCATGACCCATTTTGCAAAACTGCCGGCATAAGTTTTGAACGTAGAGATTACTTCCCGTTCCATTCAAAAAATAACCGTGAATAATAGCAATTTTCATAGTTTGAAACCTCCTGTAAGGTGTATTTGAGTTAATTATCCTTTCTTTACGCGATATACTTTGCCTTTGATTTTCTTAGTTTTAAGAGCATTGATCACCAGGCCTTCTTTGCCATCGAAAATTTCAACCGTGGTTATATTTTCTCTTATGTCTACCTTACCAATATCTGCATTGTAAATTCCTTCAACATTTCTGACGGCTGTGAGAAAATCGCTTGTTTTCAAAGCACTGTTATCTCTGCCGGCCATAAACTGTACCAAAGCCTTCTGCCCTTTTCGGTTCGTTGGCTTAAATCTTTCCTTGCCATTTCGATTCTTAGACTCAGATTTCTGCCTTTTATCAACGTGGCCACCCTTACATGGGATTTCATATCCAAGGAAGATTTCAAGTGCTTTAAATCTTTCCATTTCGCTTGGGATAACCATGGTAATTGCAATACCGCGCTCGTCCACACGACCTGTTCTCCCAATTCTGTGAATGTAACTTTCCGGCTCAAAAGGTACGCCATAGTTGATTATATGAGTAACACCTTGCACATGCAACCCTCTAGCTGCCACATCTGTGGCAATAAGCATTCTGTACTCACCTTTTTTGAAAGCGTTTAATTTCTCCGTACGTATTTTTTGGTCCATACCGCCGTGTACAGCGCAGGTGGAACGATCCCACTTTTTAAAAATTTCAAATAAATTGTCAACCTGCTCCTGTGTATTGCAGAACATAATAGCTTTTCTAGGGTTTTCCTTTTCAATGACTTTTTTCATAAAATCGACTTTTTTAAGTCCGTCGACAGCATAGTAAATTTGTTCTATTTTATCAATGGTTGAGACTTCTGACTCAATCTCTATATTTTCAGGATTGTTCATGTATTCCCGACTCAGATGATTTATTTCATCAGGCATTGTTGCGGAGAATAGCAGAGTTACTCTTTCTTTAGGCACTTTTTTGAGAATGGTTTCTATTTGTTCTTTGAACCCCATAATCAACATTTCATCCGCTTCATCAATCACAAGATATTTTATATCCTGAAGCTTTACATTCTTGTTTTTCAAATGATCCATCATTCTGCCGGGTGTTGCCACAATCACATGGGGCTTTTGCTTTAATTCTTTTCTTTGAACATCCATCGGCTGGTTCCCGTAGACGGCGCAAAATGTCAAACCGGTGTATTTGCCAATATTCGCCATGTCTTCTTTGACCTGTACGGTTAATTCTCTTGTCGGCGTCAGCACCAGAACCTGGGGGCTCATAAGCTCAACGTCGATTTTTTGACAAAGAGGGATGGCGAAGGCCGCCGTCTTGCCGCTGCCAGTTTGTGATTTTACAATCAGGTCCTTGCCTGCTAGAATCATTGGGATTACTTTTGCTTGAACTTCTAAGGGTTTTTTAAACCCCAATTCACTTAACCCTCTTTTGATTTCATTATTTAAGGGAAAATCCTTGAATTTCTCTATATTTTTTGCATCATTTTCTTTTGTTATATTCATCTTTTTACCTCTTCCTGTTTCTAACCTTAATACTATTATATAACATATTCAGTAGATTAGCACTGTAAAAATCAACAGTCTGATGGGGACTGTAAATAAAAAGCGAGTGGAGTTACCAGCTCGCTAGTTTTCGTATGAGGGATATTTAATATTGCATCTTGTTTTCTCTTTTATGAATTTTTGT
>JAENWI010000106.1 GCA_016650115.1 Peptostreptococcaceae bacterium
ATATTGCAAACAATACGGCACTCCACCTGAACGCATGGCAAACACCATCGGCTGCTGAATTAGTTGCTAAAGGATTGAACCTTTTGACTTACTATGCAAGTCTGGTAACAGAGAATGCAAAAAAGTTCAAGGAATTTTCTGGTACGTGGAATCAACAGTACCATGCTTCTTTTAAGTTTTCCAAATGGTAGAAGTCTTGATAGTCATTATCGGTTGTGCCGTTTTTCCTGACGACCTTTTTTCTCCCAATGACCCTTTTTCCAATGTTTTCCTCTTGAAGTAGATTGCCAGAAACCTTTAATGTAAATGCGATTTTGTCGAGGTTTTTCCCAATAGCCCCTCTTCTGCACATAAACGTGGCTCGATTGATTAAAAACCCAATCGCCATCGATCCAGACATCAAGACCACTTGTACGTGCTGGCCTTGAATATTCAGAGTAGGTTGGCTCAGTAGCCACATAGCCTACCCTGCAACTGTTCAGGAATAATCCTATTCCAGCCAGGCTGCCTATGAAAAGAATCTTCTTTATGTGTTTGCTGGTTTTTGAAATAAAACCAACTTCGTTTGAGCCTGAAAGCGGGGCACTGCTGATTGCTTCCTGAAAATCTTTTGATAATACATTTTGATTTTTCATCCTATTGAATTTTGCATTGTGAATAAATGATCACAAGACTACAAAGTTGTGTGCTTTCATTGCGTAAAGTGTTACACAATTGCAGAATGGAGTTACATCATTCACACATTTACCGAATTTCAAATCCTGTTCCTGAATTCAGTTTGGTCTGAGTAAATGTATCGAGGTTAAAAACAAGGCGAATCCGGTCTTTGAAAGTACCGGTTATGTTTTCAATATTTCCGGATACCACAAGAGGAATGTAAATTTCGAAAAAGTTCCAGATTCCGGCTTTCAGGCCTGCCTCATAGAAGAGAGTTGCCTGCCTGGTTCCAATTCCGTGGTCATTAAATAGCAAATTAACAAATGGTTTGATTGGGATCCGCTGGTTATTTCCCGGAAGATTGCTGGTGAACGACAAAGAAATCAGCCATTTGCTGTAACCAAGTCTGTTGTTGACGGGCGAAACCAAACTGCTTTCTGAAAAGGTGACTTGTCGAGACCAGAAACTCGTTGTTGAAACACTGAAACGGTCGGGATAGGTTCCATGAAAAAGATATTGTTCAGATCCGTTTCTTCCACTTGGAGCCAAATTATAGAAAGGAATTTCAGGATTGTTTTTGAGCATCGTTCCTGCAAATAGCCGAATGTCCAAACCATTTTTCTTGCCGTAATAGCTGATTCGATAATTGAATTCGGCCGTTGTTTTCAGAAACGACTGGCTGGATTCGGAAGAAACCAACAGCCTGAACGGATTGATGATACCGGTCTTTTCCAACTGATATCCAAATTGCAGATACGAACTCATTTTTGCCTTTTCCAGATGCTCAATCTGAACAAGGTCGGATGCGGCAATGTAGTTTCCATATACTTTTTGGATCAGTGAGTTGTTCAGTTGATTTGACCTGAAATAAAGGTCTATTCCGGCTTTTATTTTATGGTAGTTTTGATTGCCCGGAGCACCAAATTGTGTTCCTTCCAGCGAGATGGTGGCTTTCCTGATCAAATTTGAGTAAGGAATAATGTTGTAGGATGCTTTTCCAAATCCTGCCAGTCCGGGATTCGAAAACGTATAGAAGGGCATCACAAAATATTCAAATGGTTTGGGTGTGAGAAACCCGTTATGCAAAGCCACTCCAGCCATAAATCCATTTTCGCGCGTCCAGTTGACTGCCGGGAAAAACATGAGATGTCGTTTTTCCGGATCTTCCAGCGAAAAGTAAAGCTGTGATTGGAGCGGATCGGCTTTTGGGAAGATCCCACTTGTCCGGATGTTGTTGTTGAGCCTGAACAATTCAGGAGTGACATGCCTGGGGTCAATTTTCAATTCGGTATAATTCCCCGCAGGAATATCGATTTCTTTCTCCCCTTTAAATCCATCGATCCATTTTTCAAAACAGATGGAATCGCCAATCATTCCGGAGATTACCTGTGGTGAAACCAGTTCTCCTTTGTTTCTGATCCGCAATTTGTGATTCTCATAGCGCACTACCTCGTAATCCATTCGCTTGGTTGTCCCAAGGAAATCGGAGAAAAACCAGCTTAAATCTTTACCTGTATTGGCTTCAAATACGCTACGCAAATCATCGGGCTGCGGATGTTTGAATTTCCACTGCCGGTAATAATCGTGCATTGCGGCATCGTAGATTGAATCACCCAAATAGGCCCGCAAATAATTAAAACCTGTTGCGGCTTTGTTGTAAATCATCAGGCTGTAATTCAGTGTATTGTAGTCGTCAGCCGGTAAATTAATGGATTGTTCGAGGTTGTCGCGGGCCTGTGAAAGCCATTCGAGCTCACGCATCAACTTTACCGGCATTTGGTCGATGTGAAAGAATTTGGCGAGTTTCAGGTTTCTGACATTGGTTTCCCAAAGCTTCTTTTCCGGATATCTTTCACGCATGTACCTCACTTCGTTGGCGCTGGTAATACCTTCATCCATAAATGGGTATCGTCGTTCATTTGATCCAAGTGCACTGTAGAACCAGCTGTGGACAGCTTCATGGGCAATCACTTCATCCAGCGCATAAGCATCCGTTGTCATACCAATCACGGTAATGCCGGGATATTCCATTCCATCGCCGGCACTCAGGGCACTTTGAACAGCAGTAAAACTTTTGTAAGGGTAATCGCCGTTCCATTTCGAAAAAAGCAGGATCGAATGATTTACGTAAGGTATAGCGTCTTTCCAGAATTTGGCTTGCTGATTGGTAAACATGATCAAAGTGGTTACTTCTCTGCCTGATTCCGGAAGCTTCAGTTTCCCTTTCAAAACATGGAACCGTTTATCGGCAAACCATGCAAAATCGTGAATTCGATCTTCAGTATAACGAAGGGTTTTCAACTTTCCGGAAGAAGGCGGAAATTCAGCTTTTTCGGAATTGATGTTTTTTATCCAGGAAGTGTCGCTTGCAAGCCGGTCAAGCATTTGAACTTCTTCCGGATTTTGAAGATTTCCGGTTGCGCCGACGATGTAATTTTCAGGCAGTGTTATACTTACATCGAAACTTCCAAATTCAGAATAAAATTCACCCTGATCCTGATTCGACATCTGATGCCATCCGGTTTGGTCGTAAACAGCCGGTTTCGGATACCACTGCGAAATTTGGTAGGATTCGCCGATGTGGCCTAATCTGGAAGTTACTCCTTTGGGAATTTTAACATGAAAAGGTGTAGTAATTCTAATGGAATCGTGGGGGAGGAGAGGCTTGTTCAGAATGATTTGGCAAATATCGGGCTGACCCGGCAATAATTTCCAATGAACCTGCAGCTTGTCAATCCTGAAATTCAATGAATCCATATATCCTTTTAATTCCGGATCGTTGAACAGCTTTTGTTTCCCTTTGATACTGAATAACTGTTTGGCCAATTCGGTTTTATTATTGGAATAGCCGTTTGGCCACAAATGAAAAAACAAAAACCGGAGCGTATCCGGAGAATTGTTGATGTACTCAAGTTTTTCGAAAGCGTCTAATTCGTGAAGCTTATCGTTAAGCCGAACCTGAATTTTATAATTGACCCGCTGCTGAAAATATTCGTGTGACGAAGCTTCCAGAAAAGAGCCAAAAACAATCAGACAGCTGATGAACAACTGCCTGATTAGCTTGGGCTCTGATTTATGGAACTTGTTTCGATTCATTTGTTTGAGATCCATTTTCCAATGGCCGGATAGGATTATAAAAATTCAAAAATCTCTTTTTAACAGATCTGGTATGCAACGAATCAATAGCAAGGATGATTATTGAATACCTTTTTGTTCGGCTTTCCGGTGTTATTCTTGTATTACCGTGTAATGTGTTCATCTGGGTTTTTTTAAAATTGTTTTTACTCAGAATTTTGACTGTCTTTCACGGTCTGTTTCTTTTAAAACAACCTGTAATATACTCAGCATCTAATTTATTGTTGCTCCTGTTTTCTGCGTTTTTGTTTTTCCTTTTGCTTTGCTTGTTTCTGAACCTGACGTTGTTGCACTTTCTGTTGTTTGACATGTTGCACCTGATTGCGACGTTCCTGTTTCTGCTGTTGCACATTTTGTTGCTGTCTTTGCGGATTGTTTTCCACCGGAGAGACTTTGCTTCGCTGGTCAGGAGTAGTTCTTTCTCTTGCAGGCTTTACGTCCTTCATGTTTGTAATTTTGGTCGGAACAGGCTTCCGTTCACGATCATTGTTTTTCTGAATCTGTGGCCGGTATATATTTAACCGACCGCTATTGAGTGTTTGTCCGGGTCGGTCATTATCCCTGATGGTTATATTTCTGATTTTTCTTCCGGTAACCCGTTGAACTTCACTTCTGGAAGGTCCGGAAATATAGGTTGAATTTCGACTTCGATCAGTATAAGTATTGTTTATGACCCTGGAATTTTCGATGATCCGGTTATAGTCATTTCTGTCAGCATAATAGTGATTGATATCTGATCGTCCGAAATCCCTTTCCGGAACAAAGTTCCAACGATCAAGGTCCCGGTAATCATTACCAAAACTCAGGCTAATGCTCATTCCGGGTCTCATTGGTGTCCAGCCGTAATATCCGTTACCGGTTCTCCAGGTGACCCACGCTGGACCCCATTCGTTATCGGGTACCCAAAACCAGCCGTAGTTATTATTATAATCCCAACGTCCGTAATGAAATGTTGCCCAACCCCACGGATAATCTGAAACCCAGATCCATCCATAATCGGTCATCACCCAATATCCTGAAGTTGAATAGGGAGAGAAATTCTGATCCACATCAGGAATCCAAACATAACCGTAATCAGGATTGTCGATCCATTGGCCATAGGGGCTTAATTGATCATAAAATACCTGGTTATTTACATATTCCTGCTGTGCAGATACTTGACTTTGTGTCGCGCAGGAAGAATTAAGCAGTACAAAAAGTACCACAGATATTCTATAAAGATTTTTCATCCAAAAGAATACTTTTCCTGAGCTCATAATTTTATTGTTTTAATGATAATCTGAAAAATTTGAAATAAAGCTCCAGATAGCCAGAGCTCTATTCATTTGATTAGATAATCAAATAATTACAATAAGATAATGAGGATAATGACCAGTAAAAGAGTGCTTCCACCAATGTAAACGACTTCACCATTTCTGCGCACATTTTTTTTAATGCTTTTACTTTCTTTCCTGAGTTCGCGCTTTTCGGTAACTGTCATGTCAGATTTATCCATTTTGCGAATTTCTTCCACACGATTATTCAAACGGCTCACTTCTTCAGTTGATAATTTATTCTCTGTTGCAACAGGTGCATTAGATTTTAAATCAGTCTTACTGGCAAATGTTGTTGTTGCGCCCAATGTGAAAATCATCATGAGTGCAATAAAAATTGTCTTTTTCATTTTGTAAATATTTAATTAATTTATATGACTAAAGGTATGGTATTAAGTATTTTAACTTGTTACACAATTCTGATAATAAGTTACATTATTCACATATCAAAAATGATTGTAAAAGCTGGCCGGGAATATCAAATGTGCCCGGTAAAAGATGCTGGCCGCATTCGGTTCTTTCAAAAGTAAAGGGTTTGAGGTTTCAGTGCTTTTACTTTCACTATTGATCTTTAGGCTCAGGAGTGAAAGTATTTGCAGGATGCAAATCAGGAGCTAAAATCACAGTTCAGTAAAAAGCGGGA
>JAENWI010000338.1 GCA_016650115.1 Peptostreptococcaceae bacterium
GACTAAGGAAACAATGGGCGAAGGCACCATGCTGCCAGCCATAGTCATATGGCTGGCATTTGATATCTTCATATTGAATCCATTGATGTATTTAATGGTGCTCCCAAAACCAATCCGAGCACATATTAAGAAGGTTGAAGATTTATCTGAATTAGAGAAAAGAATTTACGAAGAGGATAAAAATGGCAATAAACGGGCAGAGAAGATACTTAAGAAATACAAAATTACCGGTAGAAATAAATATACGGATTAATAAATAACAAAAATATAAGAACCTTAATCTCGAAAATTTAGACTGCCGGTGCCAGGACAGGACAGGACAGGTATTAGGGTTATATAGGTATTGTTTTTTTGGGTAATAAGCTTTAATTATCCATTTGGAGGTAATTTTAGATTTTAACGTATAAATTTTTTTTTGAATTATACGTTTTTTCAATTAATTGTCAGGATTAGTATAAATAAAAGCAGTATAAATCGGTGATGATGAAGTATTTTAAGAGAAATTATAGTAAACGCTCGATTTAAATAATAAAACGTATAAAAACAAGCGAGTTTTTATACGTTTATTACATTTTTTTGCCCCTGAAAGATAAATGGAAATAAATGGATTATCCTAAAACACTGATTTCTGCTTGAAAACGTATAGACTAGGAGTTAAACCACTAAAATTGAGTCAAACCACAAAACTTGAGTCAAACCACTAAAATTGAGTCAAACCACGACCTGGGAGTCAACTCGAAAATTTGATATTTAATAAGACTAAACAACCTTCTATTATGCGAGTTATTTTGCAATTTATTTCGTCAGTTTTTTCAATTCTCCCAGCAGTTTTAGGACATCCTCTTTTTTTGTGGCCCAGGATGTTACAAATCGTATGGCTTCCTGGTTCCCATCAACAGGTCCCTCGTGTTCAAAAGAGCATATCTTTTCCAGCTCAAAAACCAGCTTATTTGGAAATATGGGAAAGATTTGATTTGTTGGTGAATTTGAAAAGAATGAATATCCAAGTGCAGAAATGCCGTTTCTTAAAATCTCGGCCATATCATTTGCATGTTGCCCCATTTCATTATATAAATCAGCCTCAAATAAAGCCTTGAACTGGACACCCAATAATCGCCCTTTTGCAAGCAGTCCGCCCTTTTGTTTGATAAGATACCTGAAATCTACTTTTAAATTTTCATTTATGATAACAATCGCTTCTCCAAAGAGGAGCCCGTTCTTTGTACCTCCTATATAGAAAGCATCGGTTAGTCTGGCTAAATCATTCATTGTGATGTCGCAACCAGGCGCAGTTAATGCTGAAGCCAGTCTCGCACCATCCAGATACAAATACAGGTTATGTTCTTTGCATTTTGCACTGATTTCTTCCAGTTCGGCTTTCGAATAGACGGTTCCCAATTCGGTTGAGTTTGTAATATATACAACCTTTGGTTTTACCATGTGTTCATCGCAATGGAATATAACGGCTTCATCAATCTGTGAGGCCTTTAATTTAGCATCGGAGGTTGGCATTGCGATGATTTTATGCCCAGTCGCTTCAACGGCACCTGTTTCATGTATACATATGTGTCCTCGGGCTGAAGAAATGACGGCTTCATGGGGTCTCATGAAAGCAGATAAAGCAGTAAAATTAGTTTGCGTACCGCCAACTAAAAAATGAACATCTGCCTGGGGTGCACCGATTTTAGCCTTAATCATTTGTGC
>JAENWI010000416.1 GCA_016650115.1 Peptostreptococcaceae bacterium
ACCCACTGAATCCACTTATTATTTATTCCGCAAACGCATTATGGAATATGCAAAGGAAAATGGCGAGAACCTCTTTGAAACTGTTTTCTCACAGATTACCCAAGGCCAATGCGCCGAATTTGAAGTTAGCGGGAAGCGCATTCGTATGGACAGCAAACTACTGGGCAGCAATATCGCCTGGCTTAGCCGCTATGAATTAATACATGAAACGCTTCGTCTGTTTTATAACCAGGTGAAACAGTCCCGTAGATTGGAAAAAGCAACTAAAGATCGATTAGACGATCTGCTTAAAATGGAGGGCAACAAAGTTATTTACACCTGCTCCCGTGAAGAAGTCAAAAGCCGTTTACATGAACTTGGCGTTTTGATATACAAGGTGTTGCCTCTGTTCTCATCTTCAAATAACGCTCATTATCAAACGCTTAAAAGAGTTTTCGACGAACAGTACCGGGTAGATGAAAACAAGATGGTCGTCTGCCGGGAGAAAGACGACATATCTGCCAAGTCGGTTCAGTCACCCCACGATACAGACTGTCACTACCGGAACAAAGATGACCAGAAGGTGAAAGGATACAGCATCAATATCACCGAAAGTTGTGATGACGATAAGCCCCTGAACCTGATCGGTCATGTCGATGTGAGAAAAGCAAGTACCTCTGATACCAGTTTTTTTCAAGAAGGCATCGAAAAGGCACAGGAAGTATTCCCTGATAAAATTGAAGCCACACATGCTGATGGCGCTTATCACAACCCGGACAATCAGCAGTATTGCAAAGATAATAAGATCAATCTGTTCCTTCATGCCATACAAGGGGCTCGTGGCAGGTACCAGTTTCATCTCCCCGAGAACGGTGAACTCTCCATTATTGATACCATGACCAATGAAGTTGTTGATTCAAAAATGATTACATGCAAAGACGGTGCAATAAAATGGCGTATTTCCACGGAAAAAGGGTATCGTTACTTCACCCAAAAAGATATTGACACATACATGATCAGAAAACAGATAGCAGAAACACCTATTGAAATTCTCCAATTCCGAAACAATGTTGAAGCCTCCATTTTTCAGTTAGGCTACCATTATCCAAATGCAAAAAGCAGATACCGCGGTGAAATTAAGCACCAAATGTGGGCCAATATCCGCTGTTTATGGGTGAACTTTGTCCGGATACTGAATTACATAAAACAATTATGTCAAAGAGCGCTTTTTTTTAGAAAATATGCGGTCAATTGGTTGTTTGACGAACTTTATTTTGTGATCAAATCATTTTTAACGGCAATATTACCAAACAGCCTGCCCGGTTCCGAAAATATCCCATTCTCATTCGGTTGAAAAAATAGGGTTATCGGAGGGGACTCAAAATTAGATTATAA
>JAENWI010000116.1 GCA_016650115.1 Peptostreptococcaceae bacterium
ATTATGGCAAAACGCTTAAGTGAATACATAGATGAAAAAATCAATGGCATAAAAATCCAGCATAAAGAATGTCAAAATACGTTGGAAGAAGTGAAAGCGTATATTGATGAGGATTTTACTGAAGTGGTGGAAAATCTGCTCGAAATGGATTTTAGTAGTAGGAGTAATATCAAGGAGACGCTCAAGTATAGGCTTATTGAGTTGATAAATAAACAAAGCCTTATTAGTACAGACGAAGATGAGCTGGATCTTGATGATCTTGACCAAGTGGCAGGTGGGCTTAATACGATCAAAGACGAAATTAAAAAACCTGAAGTGTAGTAGGGCTATTAATTAATAAAAACAAAGGAGAAATTACAATGAATGAAGAAATTGAAAAGTTATTTAAGAAAATGAACGAGGACAAGTCATTCGCAGAGAAGATAATGTCACAGACCGACAATGAAAAGTTAATAGAAATTGCAAAAGGCGAAGGCATAGAATTGAGTGTGAATGACATTGATGAGGCAAATGAGATTATTAGAAAAGCATTGAAAGCAAAGAATGAAGGAGAATTGTCTGAAGAAGAGCTGGAAAACGTGGCAGGTGGAACGATTACTATAGCTGCAGTTGCGATTGGTACTGTAGGCTTGGTAACAAGTGCAGTATCGGCTGGTGCAGCAGTGGGTAGCGCGTTTTCACTATTAATATCTTCAGCTTATGCTACATATGTAACTGGTGAATAGTTATAATGATTCAAATTACTTAAAAAAGGGAGGAAATTATAATGAAAAAAGCAACAGAGTTATTATTAAATAAAATGAAAGAGGACAAGGCCTTTGCGGAAAAGGTAATAGCCCAAACCGAGACGGAAAAGGTTATAGAAATAGCTAAAAATGAGGGAATTGAACTGACAATAGAAAATATAGATGAAGTAAATGAAGTTCTAAGACAAGTTATCTCCAAACAGAGCGAAGGAGAACTGTCTGAAGAAGAGCTGGAAAATGTTGCAGGGGGGACCTTCGCAATATCTGCTATGGCAGCAATAACTGTAAGTGCAGCTGGAGCGTCATTTGTATCAGCTGCGACTTATAACGCGGTATCTATATCTGTATCACTGATATCATTAGTTGAAGCAACTAATTAAAGACGTTATTAAATACAGGCAAAGAAAGTAAGGAAGCAAAGAAAGCAATGGATATGTTTTTTTGCTTTCTTTGCTTTCTATTGAAAAAATTAATAAGTATACTAAGAATTTAAAATTAATAGCATCAATTTATCTAATATTATATAGGGGGTTAATTATGCAACTTACAACAAATGAACTGGAGCAAATTGCTGCCAAGGGGTCTTATCTTAAAGAGCGATTAGAAGGAAAAACACTATTTATAGAGAGTAATGAAAAAGAAAAAAGGTTCGAGGTATGGAAAAGTAAAGCCGGAGGTAGTGGAGGTGAGCAAGCCTTCTTAAAACGCCTGCGCGTAGAAGATATATCTATTGAGAAAGCGAAAGAGATTTCAAACAATGTAGCCTGGGATAGTGGCCAAGAACTTCCGCAATGGTCCGAATATATAAATGATATGTTATTCATACTTCCCGCAGACGAAACAGAATTAAAAGAGAAAGTGCTATTTGACATAGATAAATATTTAAGTTCCTTAAAGGAACGCACAAACCAGAAGGGGAAAACATTTGTTGAGGCAGAGGAAAACATGATTTCACTGCTTCCTTTTATATATTATGCAGAGAAAAAACTGATACAAAGAATGGGAAAAAAGACTGAGCTCTTTTCAAAGGAAGCATTATCGCAGATGAGTGAAATACTTATTTTGGGTTTGTATAACCTGGTGTATAAGACCATTTCAGAAAAGCTACGTATATTCATATTAAGAAAAGAATCCTTTGGGTTTTTAATGAATTTAAAGGATGAAGATTGTATGAGATATATGACACTATATAAGAAAGAGCTCCTTGATGGTGGATGGAAGGAAATATTTCTAGAGTATCCGGTATTACCAAGGATTATGACCACGGTTATAAATAATTGGATCGATAATATGGAGTTGTTCTCAATTCACTTAAAAGAGGACTTGAAATACTTAGAAAATGAATTGAACGATAAAAAGACCTTGGGAAAAGTTGAAACAGTAAAGGGAAGTATATCCGATGCTCATAATAAGGGGAAAGGTGTTATCATAGTAGGGTTTGAGGCTGGCAGCAGAATTGTTTATAAACCAAGAAATCTGCAAATTGACATTGCCTATAAAAGTCTTGTTGATTCATTAATGGATATGAAATTCCCCTATGAATTAATTGCACCAAAAGCTTTGAACTTTGAAAATCATGGTTGGATAGAATTTATTGAGTATAAAGCTTTGGACAGCCGCAATAAGGCAAAAGATTTTTACTATAGGGCAGGTGCCCTCTTATGTTTGGTCTACGCTATGGGAGGGAATGATTTTCATGGCGAAAATATGATAGCTTCCGGTGAACAACCTGTACTAATAGATCTGGAGACGATTATTTCATATAAAATGATACAACTAAATGAAGAATATGAAAATATGAAGGAAGCCCAGGATTTTGTAGATATCATTCAAGAATCAGTTTTGGGAATTGGATTTCTGCCAGTATGGCTTACAACGTCGAATGATATTTGTATAGATTTTGGCGCGTTAACAGGGAATATAGCAACTAGTATGCCTAGTTTTGAAGGCCAAACGTTGAAGGCGCTGGAGTATAGAAGTGAACTTTTGGAAGGCTTTGGCAAAGCATATGATTTTTTTATCACAAATAAAGATTTGGTTTATGACAATATAATTAAGGCGTTTTTTAGTGAATCGCCTTTAAGAATTATACTTAGGCCCACCAATGTATACGCAAAGATGCTTTATCATACCGTAAGCCCTGAAATATTGAAGGATGGGTTTTTATACTCGGTGGAGATGGAAAGGTTTGCACCTGCTTATCTTATTAAAGTGGACGACCAGAAGGTCAAAAAGCTGTGGGATATGTTCTTGTATGAGAGAGACTCCCTGGAAGAAAGAGATATACCAATCTTTTATGGCTTGGCAAATGAGCGGAATATAAAAAACAGTGAAAGTATTTTATATGAAGATTACTTTATGGATTCAGTAATAGATAGAATCAAAAAGAAACTACTGAGACTAGGTAGGGACGATAAAGAGAGACAGCTTGATTTTATAAAGGAATCCCTCTCTATTTATGAAAAGAACTTCCGTTATGAAGGAGAAAGAATAGAAGGGAACTTTAAACCTACTGACATGCAATCCATTGAGAAAGAAGAACTCCTAGCTGAAGCACAAGATATATATGAAGAAATTATGAAGAAAGCAATCAATGTAGGAGATGGAAATATTTCTTGGATTTCATATCAGAGTGACATTGTTCATCAAAAATCTAACATTGGGCAAACAATAGCATCTCTTTATGATGGCATAATAGGCATTTCTTTGTTTGTTTCAGCACTTTATAGTCTTAAGGGAGTCCAAGAAACAAAACAAAATGCACTTTTATTGATAGAACCCTTTAGGAAAGCTCTTAGAAATGATGAATATAAAATGCCTGTTCATCGTATGTCCTCAGGATTAGGAAATGGTTTGGGAGGTATCTTAAAGGCTCTAATAATGATAGGAGATTCCACTGATGAAAAGGCCTTATATGAGGATGCATTATATTTGGTTGAAAAAATCACAAAAGAACAAATAATTAAGGACAAACGTATAAATGTATTAACCGGACTAGCTGGGCTTATGCAGGGACTTATTATTTGCTATGAGAGATTTAATCATGAATACAGCCTTGAGCTTGCTAAATTATGTGGACAACAAATTTTGAAAAACAAAAAGAGCGTAAGTGAAACAGATTTTGAATATGGAAGCAGTGGAATAATGCATAGTCTTGAAAAATTATATCGTATTACTGGTGATGTGGATAATATGGAGTTATCTCAGGTATTGAAAGATACTAATTCTATTGATATTGAAATGATAATAAAAAAGACCTTAGAATACCCATTGGTCTTTGGGGATCAGTTATACTGTGGCAACAGTGGACGGCTGGACTTCCTTATGACTACAGCAATGCGGTTTGATAAGCCTGAACTTTTAATGGAAGTAAATAAATATATTCACTGGATGATAGATAGAAAAAATACGAAAGGCTATTATAATATTGAAGGTGTCCACTCTACTGCTATATCAAATCCGTCACTATTCCAGGGCCTATCGGGTATAGGCTATGAGATATTGAGATGTGTTGATCCAAAAAAGATCGAAAGCATTTTATATTAAAATGATGATTCATAAGGAGGGTTCAAGTTGAAAAAGGTATTTGCGTTTATTGGAAGCTCTATGGGAAAACAATCCGGCACAGCCCTATTTGCAAGAAGAATACTTGAGAAAGCTGAGAAAAAATATGAAGGCGAGCTGGAATTCGAGATAATAACTGCCGATCAGGTGAACATAAAGCCATGTAAGGGTTGCTGCAATTGTTTCAGATATTGTGAATGCCCACAAGATAAGAATGATGATATGGAAATGATAAAGAAAAAGATGATTGGGGCGGATTTTGTCATATGGGGAAGCCCTGTTTATGCACACCAGATTTCAGGACAAATGAAAATACTTATTGATAGAATAAGCTACTGGCTGCATTTATTAAGACTAGCTGGAAAGCCTGGCATTGTGCTCACAACCACCTCCGGTACAGGATATATGGAGGTTCTATCCTATCTTTCTAAAATAATGTTTCATATGGGGGTGAAGGCGGTTGGAGGGTACAGTGCTTTTGCGAATTTTCAGGGATCTTTTATTGACAACGATGATGTTGATAGGAAAGCTGAAAAGGCAGCGGTTGTGATTTGCAATTATTTAAGTGGAAAGAAACCACTTGTTTCAAATGCTACTATGGAGGCAACTTTTAAGGTCTTAAAGCAAAGTATCATACAAACCAAGAAGGAAAAGCCTGGAGAATATGAATTTTGGGAAAAGGAAGGTTATTTTGAGTGTAACAGCTTCAATGAGCTCTTGGAGAAAAAACAAAGGCGAAGTAGATGAAAATGGACGTTAGTTGTGCAGTGAAGCTTGAAGCTGTAATTTCTACAACCTTTTAACGTATAAAATAGTGAAGGTGAAAATAAGTCTTGTGGAAGATCACCTTTAAATAGGAGTAATGAAAATGTCAGATATTATGGCAAAACGCTTAAGTGAATACATAGATGAAAAAATCAATGGCATAAAAATCCAGCATAAAGAATGTCAAAATACGTTGGAAGAAGTGAAAGCGTATATTGA
>JAENWI010000169.1 GCA_016650115.1 Peptostreptococcaceae bacterium
ATTGAAGAAGGACTAAGATTTGCGATTAGAGAAGGCGGAAGAACCGTAGGTTCCGGCGTTGTAGCTACAATCGTGGAATAAGCCCGAGATAAGAAGCGGGTAAGAATCTGGTATTCCCAGCTTAGCTGCAAATACTTATATGAAATTTTAATAATCCACAGATTATCTGTGGATTGTTTTATTGGACGTAATAATAAATCGCTAACCGCAGAAATTAAAGCTGTTATGATTTAGCCTGTGGATAACTTAAAATGAAATCGTTGAAATTTAAGTGGATTTTTAAAACACAAGCCCAATGTCGGATGCTTATAATGGGTTTGAAATTATTAGCCTTATGTGATAAAATTAACTGATATAAAATCGAGACTTAGGAGAAATTATGGATTATTTAAATAAGCTAAATAAAGAACAACGTGAGGCTGCTGTACACACAGACGGGCCATTATTGATTATGGCTGGAGCGGGTAGCGGCAAGACAAGTACAATGACCCATAGAATAGCCTATTTGATTAAAGAGAAGGGAGTCAGCCCTTATAACATATTAGCGGTTACCTTTACAAATAAAGCATCAAAGGAAATGAGAGACAGAGTTGAAGATCTGGTTGGAGATGGAATCAATATGTGGATTCTTACCTTCCATTCAGCATGCCTCAGAATATTAAGGAGGCATTCGGAAATACTGGGATATAAAAATGACTTTGTTGTTTACGACCCAACAGACCAAAAGACGGTAATTAAAGCTTGCATAAAAGAAAAAAATATTGATGACAAAAGCTTTACACCTCCTTATTTGCTTAAAATCATCAGTGACTGCAAAGAAAAAGCCATTTCTCCAAGGAAGTTTCTTGAAACCAATGGAGACAGTTATAAAATGAAAATGGTTGGGGAACTTTATGCGGCCTATGAAGCGGTGTTGAGGAAAAACAACGCTATGGATTTTGATGATTTAATAAAAAATACGGTTCTTTTATTTGAAAAAGATGAAGAAGTATTAAGAGGGTATCAGGATAGATTTAAATATATCATGGTGGATGAATATCAGGATACAAATTTTATGCAGTACAGATTTGTGAAGCTGCTCGCTGAAGCACACAATAACATTTGTGTGGTAGGTGATGATGACCAATGTATATATCAATGGCGTGGCGCAGATATTAAGAATATCCTGGATTTTGAAAAAGACTTCCCGGGAACAAAAGTGATTAAGCTGGAACAGAATTACAGATCCACCTCTAACATTCTTGCCGGTGCCCATTCCGTTGTTGAAAGAAACAGCATAAGAAAAGACAAAAAACTATGGACAGAAAAGGAAGCGGGAGAGAAAATTGTTTATTACCGGGCAGATAGCGAGAAGGAAGAGGCCAGATACATCAGTCAGGAAATAGATCGACTTCATACGAAGGAATTAAAATATAAGGATTTTGCAATTTTATACAGAACAAATGCCCAGTCAAGAAACTTTGAAGATAGTCTTTCCGGTAGAGACATCCCATATAGAGTACTTGGAGGCCTGAGATATTACGACAGAAAAGAAATCAAAGACATTGTCGCCTATATGAGACTGGTTCAAAATGTCGCCGATGATTTGTCTTTAAAAAGAATAATAAATGAGCCTAAAAGAGGCATGGGTGATAAAACTGTTGAAAAACTGGAAACATTAGCCAGAGTAAGAAATGAAAGTATGCTGGAGACGTTGGTTGATGATGAAATTGTGGAGGGGCTTCCTTCAAAGGCGGTAGAAAGCATCAAACAAATGGTCACTGCAATAATGGATTATCATAACGAAAAAGAAAACTTAAAGGTTTCTGATATTTATGACGGGTTGCTGGTAAAAACCGGTTATTTAAAAGCGCTGGAGCAGCAAAATACCGTGGAATCAGAAAGTAGAATTGAAAATCTGCTTGAATTCAAGTCTGTAATATATGATTATGAAAAAGAGGATGCGGAATTAAGTCTTGCAAGCTTTATGGAAAAAATTGCCTTAATGGCCGAAATAGACAATCATGATGCCGGGGAAGACGCTGTTGTTTTAATGACCATGCATAGCTCGAAAGGCCTTGAGTTTCCGATCGTATTTTTACCTGGTATGGAAGATGGCCTTTTTCCAAGTTGGAGATCAATCGACAGCCCTAGTGGAATTGAGGAAGAAAGAAGACTTTGTTATGTTGGAATGACAAGGGCAAAAGAACGCCTTTATTTGACAAGCGCAGAAATGCGTACATTATATGGCAAAACTGATTATACAAAGGAGTCTCAATTCCTAAAAGAAATCGACAAAAAAGTACTGACGGGAGATGCTATTTGGGAAAAGAAGGAAACAATGAATACTCCGTGGAGTGCTGGTGGTGGAGATGGATACAACAACTCCAATACATTTAAACCGTTTGACAGTTTGAAATATGCAAAGGCGCAAGTGGTTTCCAACGCAGCAGCCCGCAGCAATGAAAACTATCAAGTGGGAGACAGGGTGAATCACAGCAAATTTGGCGAGGGGCTGGTAACGGAAGTAGATCAAAAAATTCTGCAGGTAATGTTCGATTCTGTAGGAGCTAAAAAATTGGCGAAAGATTTAGCGCCAATAAAAAAATTATAAAATACCGGTTTCGGTTTCGGTTTATTATTAGCAGAGTTAACTGGTTATAAATGAAGGGAAGAACATGGATAGAGTAGTCCGAATAAAGGAGCTTGTGGCACAGTTGAACAAAGCTGGAGAAACCTATTATCAAGAGAACAAAGAGATTATTCCAAATATTGAGTACGATGAGCTTTATGATGAATTGGTTTCTTTAGAAGAAGAAACAGGTATAGTTCTTTCAAACAGCCCAACTGCGCATGTTGGCTATGAAACAATTGGTGATTTACCAAAGGAAAAACACGAATTTCCCATGCTCTCACTCGATAAAACTAAGGATATAGACGTTTTGGCTAGCTGGATTAAAGATAAAAGCGGAATGCTGTCATGGAAATTAGATGGTCTCACAATTGTGTTGACCTACAAAGAGGGCAAACTGGAAAAGGCTATTACAAGAGGCAATGGAATCACAGGAGAAGTAATAACGAATAACGCCAGGGTTTTCGCGAATTTACCCTTGAAAATCGACTACAAGGGAGAACTTGTTCTAAGAGGAGAAGCCGTCATCAAGTATTCGGATTTTGAAAGGATTAATAATGAAATTCCGGATATAGACGCTAAATATAAAAATCCTAGAAATCTTTGCAGTGGTACGGTCAGACAGCTTAACAACAAAATAGCGTTTGAAAGAAAGGTTAATTTCTATGCTTTTGCTTTAGTAAAGGCAGAAGGCGTAAATTTTAATAATTCGAGAATTAGTCAAATTGAATGGATTAGAAAAAGAGGCTTTGAAACAGTAGGATTTAAAAATGTGGATAGTACCAGTATGAAAGAAACTGTTTCATGGTTTGGTGAAAATATTGGAAAAAATGATTCTCCTTCGGATGGATTGGTTTTAATTTATGATAATATAAATTATGGACAGAGCCTGGGCGCGACATCCAAATTCCCCCGAGATGCAATTGCGTTTAAGTGGAAAGATGAAGTGAAGGAAACCAAACTGGAAGCTATAGAATGG
>JAENWI010000328.1 GCA_016650115.1 Peptostreptococcaceae bacterium
AATAAGCTCATTCCAGACTTTTTCACCATAGTCTTCTGCTAAAAGACTATCAATAATATATTGCTAAATCAAGTTATTTACTTATTTATGGACGTCTCATTGAGCTCTGGTTTGCGGGCAACAGCAAGTAATCGTCTGCTCAGATTGACAATCCCGGGGCGTTCAGCGTACGTTTTGCTTATTTCAAGCATGTCACGGAAAATGGATTCATGCTCGAGGGCGTCTTTCAATTCATTGTCCGGAGGAAAGCTGAACATGGGAGTTATTCCTGCCAAATTGTGGATCTCCATTTTATTTGCTTTAAGCAGGTCAACTAGTTCTCCGGGCCCAAGGAGATGTTGCGTTAACCCGTTTTCTGGCACGTAATCACCAGTTTCCAAGACTTTTAGGACCTGGTCGAATTCTTTCCTATGAGAAAGATCGAATGCTTTACGGTATCTGTTCCCGGCATCACAGATTAGATAGCCTCCTGGACTGACGACTCGGCATAATTCGCTGATTGCCTTCTCAGGATTAGCGCACATAGTCAGTGGTTCTCCGGTTGATAGAACCATATCAAAGCTGTTGTTTAGCAGCGAATGCATATCACAGATATCGAGTTCCGAAAAGGACAATTTGTCAGCAAAACCGTATTGCTCAGCGAAATCTTGGGCATAGTGAAGCATTTTCGGTGATAGGTCCGAGAGCACCATTTCAAAACCCATTGGGGCCAGTCTTTCGGCCCAACGTCCGGTACCACATCCGGCTTCCAGAATCCTGCCGTTCTTAATTTCTGACAAATGTGGCTCTATGTAACTCCACTAACTTTCGTTGTACAATTTTGAACATTTATCCTCGGTTTTACACATTTTTCTTGCAAAATGCACATCTGCTCTTTGATCCCATATCTTGCGCAAATGGTTGTTGTTTATACTTGTTCTTTTCATATTTTTATTTTTCGCATTGTCCATTTAATTACAATATTTATGAAATAATCCAATGTTTTGTTTCATTCAAATATTTCATCCAATGTGTTTTTTAATTCGTTTATATAGACTATACAGCAATCTCGGCTATTCGTAGTTGTGATTGTTAATACTTATTTTTTTAGTAAATACACACTACACTGAAAATTTGTGAGGATTTTTAGAAGTAGGCAAGAATAAGTATTTGTTTATAGTACGTTTTGAAATAAACTTAAAGTTAACTAAAATTCTGATTAGTTAGCACTTATGTTTTCATATTATATTAAAAATATTATAATTACGGAAAATGTTAGATACTTGAAAAAATGAAAATAAAGTGTCCTTAATGAAGCACCCTCTAATTCTCTATGACTTTTCGGTATAAAATTCACCGTCGGTAGTTGTTTCGCAATATTAAAATTATTGGTCAGGTCTTAGAATTCGATTATCAGTCTGTCCTAAAGTGCAGACTGATGGTACCAATCCGAATCCGGAGGATTCTCATGTTGGTAAATATGTCATATATATATCCATTCTACCCATACGAAGAACTTTATATTAGAGATTCAAAATTTTGCGTTTTTACTTTTGTTTTTTCAATTTCGGTGAAAGTCTAAAATGAGGGAAAAGCAGAGAAACAGGGATAAAAACGTAATGTTAAGAGAAAGTACAGAAAATAATTAAGAAAAAGATTATGGTGTATAATTAAATAAATCAGGGAGATATATCGGTACGAGAAAATAAAATAAAAAAAGATTGTAAAAAGGTTTGGAGTGTAAAACAAAACGTCCTATATTTGCACCCGCTTTGAAAGAAACATG
>JAENWI010000400.1 GCA_016650115.1 Peptostreptococcaceae bacterium
TATGCTGATTCCGATTTATGCCACTAAAAAAACTATAACAGTGGTAATGGATGATCCCCTTGATTACGAAGCGATAGACGATATTTCCATGTTAAGCAACAGGGAGGTTAAGATTGCAATTGCGCCTAAAAAAGATATCCGAAATGCGATTGACAGGTATTACAGCAACGAAGGAGCAAAAAAGGCTGTTGAGGATTTAAGCAAAGAATTTGCTTCTGTTGATCTTTCGGGTCTGGCTGAGCTTGTAGATAGTGAGGTTTCCAATGCACCGGTTGTCAGACTGGTAAACTCAATTATTTCCCATGCCATTAAAAGCGGAGCAAGTGATATCCATATTGAACCTGGTGAGCATGACATGAGAGTTCGTTTCCGTATAGACGGGGAGCTTCAGGAGGTAATGCGTTCGGCATCCATCGCTCATTCGGCGATTATTACGCGTATTAAAATCATTGGGCGGATGGACATAGCAGAAAAACGGGTGCCTCAAGACGGAAGAGTTGAAACCATTATTGATGATAAGAGTGTCGACATGAGACTTTCAATCCTGCCGACTGTTTACGGTGAAAAAGTTGTAATTCGTGTGCTTGGAGGACAATCTCAGGATCTTTCTAAAGATAAATTGGGCTTAAGCAAGGACAATCTGGTATTGTTTAATAATATTATCCAAAGTCCGAATGGGATTATTCTCGTTTCGGGTCCAACCGGTTCAGGGAAGACGACGACGCTATACACGGTTCTGAAGGAACTTAACAAAGTGGAATCAAATATTATTACGGTGGAAGACCCGGTTGAGTACAAGCTTGAAGGGATTAATCAGGTTCAGGTAAACATGAAGGCCGGTTTGACTTTTGTCAGCGGTCTCCGGTCCATCCTAAGGCAGGATCCGGACATCATCATGATTGGTGAAATACGTGACTCAGAGACAGCTCAAATTGCGATAAGAGCCTCTATTACAGGACATTTGGTGCTGAGCACCATCCATACCAATGACTCGGCGTCATCTGTTGCCCGTTTGGTTGATATGGGAATTGAACCTTATCTTGTTTCTTCATCAGTTGTAGGTGTTATAGCACAACGGCTGGTAAAAAAGATTTGCCCAAGATGTAAGACCACTTACCGCCCTGATCATGCAGAAATGATGATGCTGAAACTCAGTGAACCGAAAATGTTATTCAAAGGGGAAGGCTGCCAATCCTGCAATGGCTCGGGGTATCAGGGAAGAACTGCCATTCATGAAATAATGGTGGTTAATAAGGAACTCCGTGAATTGATTGACAGAAGAGCTACGATTGACCAGCTTCGCCAGATGGCGGCCAGATTCGGGACAAAAACCCTTAGAGAGAGTTGTATAGATTTAGTTTTGGAAGGTGTAACGACAACAAGTGAACTGACAAAGGTTACTTATAGTATCGAATAATAA
>JAENWI010000170.1 GCA_016650115.1 Peptostreptococcaceae bacterium
AATAAAGCGGTGCAGCTCTGCCAGGGCTGAGGTGCACCACAATCTAATAAAATCAAACCAAATCAATAAACAAAGCCTGAATAGCGATTATTATAAATCGAAATTCAGGCTTTGTTTTCTTCTTATTTAATTTTTTATTTGATGTTTTATACTACATTTCAGTGATAACCGGCAGAATCATTGGCCTTCTTTTTGTTTTCTTGTATACGTAATCTCTCAGGGTACTGTTAATCATGTTTTTTCTTGTCATGTTATTCATCCCTTTATGTTTGATTACGGTATCTTCGCAAACCTGCGTCAGATGTTTCATTAGAACCTCTGATTCTTTTGCATATACAAAACCTCTGGAAATAATTTCCGGCCCAGTAATGATATCTCCTGTTTCTTTTTCAATTGTCATAACCACAATAATCATACCGTCTTCTGACAAATGCTTTCTGTCTCTCAATACTATTTTGCCTACGTCTCCAATGCTAAGCCCATCCACAAGAATCTTGCCTGATGGAACTGTTCCTTTGATTTTAGCTTCTTTAGAATCTATTTCAAGCACTTGGCCAATATCCATAATAAAGATATTATCTTTTTTCATGCCTAAATTTTCCGCAAGATTTGCGTGTTGCTTTAAATGTCTGTATTCCCCATGGACCGGCATGAAATATTTTGGTTCAACCAGTCTTTGCATTGTCTTCAGTTCTTCTTGACAGGCATGCCCTGAAACATGTACATCCGCCAATGCTTCATAAACAACATCCGCTCCTTTTTTAAAGAGTTCATTAATAACAACTGATACCGATTTTTCATTTCCCGGTATTGGTGATGCCGAAATAACAACCAAATCTCCCGCAACAATTGCAACCTGCCTGTGATCTCCTGATGCCATCCTTGAAAGGGCTGACATGGGTTCTCCCTGGCTTCCGGTGGAAATAATCACCTGTTTTTCCTTAGGATATTTTTTAATGCTGTCTATTTCAACCAGCACACCTTTAGGTATTGTCAAATACCCCAGTTCAATTGCCTTATTACATACGTTAACCATGCTTCTTCCACAAATAGCAACCTTCCGGTTATATTTTACAGCTGCATTAACTACCTGTTGAACTCTATGCACATTTGAGGCAAAGGAAGCAACAATTATTCTGCTATTTGAATTTAAAAATATTTCCTCAAACGCTTTTCCGACTGTGCTTTCGGACATGGTATAACCCGGACGTTCTGCATTTGTGCTGTCGCTCATCAGGAGTAATACCCCCTGGCTGCCAAGCTCCGCAAAACGCTGCAGGTCAATAGGTTTACCCAGAATTGGGGTAAAATCTATTTTAAAGTCGGATGTATGAATAATCACACCCACTGGCGTATGTATCGCCAGTGCCACCGTGTCTGGAATACTATGATTCGTTCTTATAAATTCAATTTTAAATGCGCCCAAATCTATCGTATCTCCATGGGAAATGATATTAAGCGTACAGTCAGCAAGAATTTTATGTTCTTCCAGTTTGTTTTGCAAAAGACCCAGTGCCAGTTTAGTCCCATAAACAGGGACATTAATATTTTTTAATACGTAGGGTAGTGCGCCAATATGATCTTCATGGCCATGCGTAACAATAATCGCTTTTATACGATCTTTGTTTTTCGTCAGATATGTTGTATCCGGCAAGACTAAGTCTACCCCTAGCATTTCATCATCCGGGAAAGCCATTCCACAATCTACAATTACAATTTCATCACCGTACTCAAATACTGTGATATTTTTTCCGATTTCCCCAAGTCCACCTAGGGGAATCACTTTTAACTTTTTCTTTTTTACTGTCAAAATAATCTCCAATTCTTTTTTTATAATTAATTAATTTCTACTACATCTTATTTTTAAATCAAACCTCCATTTTTATAACTCAAACCTTGTCTTAATGTTTTTACTCAAAACTAAATTTTATATTTTTAACTCCATCCTCTTCATAAGGATAAACGTTTGACTTTTGGTACCTATATAGTTATAATAACATAAATAAGCATATATAGCTATAAATAAGCATAATTATATATAATTGAATACAAATAAGGATAAGTGGCGCGATGAATAATAATAGTTTTGAACACGAAATTTTAACAGTAAACCAGGTTGCTGAATATCTGCAGTTAAGTGAAATGACAACCTATAAACTGGTACAGGAAGGAAGAATACCTGCCTTTAAAATAGGCAGGCATTGGAGAATCAAAAAAACAGATTTGAATAATCTTATTGATCAGTTGGTTAAAGGAGAGAATCTATAGTAGCTTCTATCATAATTAAAACGCTGGTTTCATCCATAGTGTCTTCGTTTACATCAAAAACCATTACCCCTCCTGCCTTGTTCCAAGCCAGAACGGTCTTATCTTTTAACGTGTTCAGCCCATTATAATAAGACTCCACCGGTTGGGTTTGCGCGAAATCATTATACGCATTGGCCTTATCCAATTCAACTAGCTGATAGTATTCCAACAGACTCGGTCTTGCATATAGTGGCATCCCCAGAATGATTTTCATCTTTGGCACTCCACGGTTAAACCAATAGTCAATAGACGATGCAGAAAACCAAAACGGGCTGTGATCCCTATCATTCAAGTCGTATGCCATCACTGAAACAAATTCAAAAGTGTCCAGACATTTATCAGATATAATTTTTTCATCTTCCACGTTACGCTCTGTGGTTCCTGACCCTTTCAGTGCCGCTGTCAAGTTTTTTCCTTCTTTGCTTAAAGACGCCCCTAGTTCAATCACTAATTTTTCATAATCCCATCCGGATGCAACATCAGGGTGCTCCCAGTCTAATTCTACTCCATCCAGCCCATATTCAAGTACAAATCCAGTAATGTTCTTTACCAGTTTTTCTCTAAGATCCTCTGATTTGGCAATTCGTTCGAAGGTTTTTACAAGAGTCACCCCTTCATAGGACCAGCCCCCCACCCCTATATAAACCTTTGTACCCGCTTCCCTGCATTTCTGTACTAGTTGTTCAAACTCATCCGGATTTTTTAGTGGTTTAAGTGACCCATCCTTGTTTGGGATTAAAAAAGCATACACCAAATGGGTCAGTTTATCTGCTTGAAGATTTTCTAACGGTTTATCAAAAGTCTCCCCCAAATAATAGCCAACCACTTTGAAGGTCTTCTCCAAATCAGGTTGTCCATCAATTTGTGCTTTCTCTTTCTCATAAGTGCATTGGGTCAGCAGTCCTATCAACATAATGACCAGCGCGATTCCCGTTATTTTTTTCATCTTTTAATTCCCCGTTATATTTTATATAGCTCCCATCGGCATTCTCCAATGATGTATTTTATTTCATAAAGCTTTTCTGCTCCCTTGATTTGGCTTTGGCAACGATAAATATAGGACCTGATTCCTGCGATCTTTGTTTCTTCTATTGTAATAATCTTATCTATCTTTATTTCATGATACACTTCTTCTTCATCCAAATACCTAAATTTGTAAGGTATAGGTTTTTCTCTTCCTTTAAACTTTACAAGTGCATCGATAGGTTCTGACAATATTTTCATAATCCATAACCTCCCATCATTATATAATCTCCATCATTTGTACC
>JAENWI010000440.1 GCA_016650115.1 Peptostreptococcaceae bacterium
AAGTTGAAGCGGTCTGATTGTAGCTCCTGTGATTTTATTCCCTGATGTGCTCCATTTTACAGCCCCGCTGTCTGTTGCGCCATATGGCCCTGCAAGGAATTCTGCCTTTGACGGATCAAATTCTTTCGGCATATTTATTGTGATTGTAGAAGATGCTATTGATGTCCCCCAGCCGTTTGGTACAACATTGTAATAAAAGCTGTCATACGCTGCAATACCGTCATCATAAAGCCGCGCCTTATAGGAGATGACATAACTTTGGTTCCCTTCCACAAGAGAATTCGGGCTTCCTATTTGAATAACTGCATTACCATTTTCTTCATAAACCTGGTATTCATATCCTTCTACACTGACACTTTCCACTTTCATTTTATATTTCTGCTCAACCGTTTTTCCGTCAACCTGGCTATAGGCCGTTCCGCTTAAAGGAATGTACCTGTATATACCATGACGCGGTTCAGTATAGGATACTTTTATTTCCTCTTTCATCCAAAACGAATTGTCCTCGAAAACATCTATTGTCACATTATATTCATTTGTATTGTAAAACTCTGCCCCATATGAATTCACCGGTCCTGGCGCATAAATCATCACAGCCAGTAAAATTAGAACAGCAAATATTCTTGAAATGTTTTTCATATTAAAATTGCACCTTAACATTTTGTCTTTCTTCTTCATCCTCTACTTCAAACATAGGCTTTCTTGCAAACTTAAACACAGCTGCAATTAAATTGCTTGGGAATGATTCCACCAATGTATTGAATTCTCTTACAATGGCATTGTAGTATTTTCTTGAATTGGCAATATCCTCTTCAACCTTTTGAAGTTGCTTCTGAAGATCCATAAAATTAGTATTTGCCTTTAGATCAGGATACGCTTCAGCTAAGGCAAACAAACTTTTTAAAGTTCCTGTCAGCATGTTTTCACCTGCTATTTTATCCTCAATTGTGCTTGCACTTTGTGCAATATTTCTCGCCTGAACCACTTTTTCAAACGTTCCGGACTCGTGCTTTGCATAACCCTTAACCGTTTCTACAAGATTTGGAATCAAATCATATCTTTTCTTCAGATATACGTCCATTGTGGCAAATGCCTCTTCCACCATATTCTTCATTTTTATAAAGTTGTTATACCCGCTTACAAGCCAGATTACAATAACTGCTATAATTACTGCGATTACGATTAAAATAATTGTTGTACCGTCCATTTTCAAATCCTCCAATCAATATATTCATTATTTTTCATTAAAAAATTGTTTGCTTTAGTAAATGGTCTTGATCCCCAGAATCCGCCATAAGCTGA
>JAENWI010000376.1 GCA_016650115.1 Peptostreptococcaceae bacterium
GTCGTTTCCAATCCGCCATACTCACAGCAATGGGATTCGAGCAATAAAGAAACCGATCCGCGTTATGCACGCTTTGGTCTTGCACCAAGGACTAAAGCCGACTATGCTTTTCTGCTGCACGATTTATTCCATTTAAAGCCAGACGGTATCATGACCATTGTATTACCTCATGGAGTTTTGTTTCGTGGCGGAGAAGAAGGTCAGATTCGTAAAAGACTGATTGAAGGAAATTATATTGATACCATCATAGGACTTCCGGCCAATATTTTCTTTGGCACCGGTATTCCTACCACCATTATTGTTTTAAAACAAAAACGTACCAATACCGATGTATTAATTGTCGATGCCTCAAAAGGCTTTATCAAAGTCGGGAAAAACAACAAACTAAGGGCTTCGGATATAAAACGAATAGTTGATACGGTTATTGGAAGACAATCGAATCCAAAATTTTCGACAGTGGTAAGCAGAGACAAAATTCGTGAGAATGATTATAACCTGAATATACCACGTTATGTCGATTCGTCAGAAAGCACGGAAAGCTGGGATATTTACGCCTCTATGTTTGAAGGAATTCCAGAAAAAGAAATTGATGAACTAAGCAAATTTTGGAAAGCCTTTCCCGGCCTAAAAAGTGATTTATTCACAAAAACATCTTCAGCTTATTATAAATTAAAAGTAGAAGATGTGAAGCTTTTTATCACCGGACATCCGGATGTAAAAACCTTTGCAAATAGTTTTACAGCCTCTTTCAGCAATTTTGCCGCTTTTCTAAAACAGGAATTATTAACCAATATAGCGTCGATAAATATTTCTAAAGAAGAAACATTGCTGAGTGATGATGTTTTTAAACGTATGGATACTATTCCGCTTATCGATAAATACGAAGGTTACCAGATACTCAACGATGAATGGACTAAAATATCGGTCGATTTGGAAATTATACAGACAGAAGGTTTTGAGGCAACCAGAAAAGTAGATCCAAACATGGTACTGAAAAAGAAAAAAGGTAAGGATCAGGAAGTGCAGGAGGGATGGATTGGACACCTTATACCTTTTGAATTGGTACAGGATACCTACCTGAAAGATAAATTACAAAACTTAAAACAGAAAGAAAGCCGCCTTTCAGATATAACAACTGAATATGACGAAATTCTCGATTCCCTTACCAAAGAAGAAAAAGAAGCGGATACCGTAAACGAAACAAAAGATGGTTTTATATCTGCAGCAGTTACCAAAGAAATAAAGCAGATACAATCTGAAATAAAGAAAGGCAATATTTATACTGATGATTCTTACGAAAGTAAAATTATAAAAGTAGCCAATTTACTTACCGAAGAAAAATCACTCAAGAGGGAGCTGAAAACTGAGACTGCAAAACTACATTTACAAACGAAAAACACCATTGAGAAGCTTACCGATGCTCAGGTAATGGAACTGCTCGAACGCAAATGGATAAATCCGCTGATTACCTCGTTAAACTTCTTACCCGAAGTACTAATCAATACATTAACAGCCAAAGTACAAGATCTTGCAA
>JAENWI010000321.1 GCA_016650115.1 Peptostreptococcaceae bacterium
ACCTGCAGTTTTTCAAGTGCGTCTTTCACACTTTCATATTTTTCACCTTCAGCAGGGTATATCCCGCAGTAAACCATGGGCTGAACCTTTTTATACCCAGGGAATGCCTCTTCTGTTGGGTCAATTGCGAGGGTTACCGTGTCTCCAACCCGTGCATCTGCAACCTGCTTGATACTGGCTACAATGTATCCCACATCCCCTGCGGTTAATTCCTTCATCGGTACGGGTCCTGGTGAATAAACACCAACCTCCGTTACCTCATACTTTTTCTTGGTATTCATCAGGAGAATAGTATCTCCTTTTTTTACCTTTCCATTAAAAATTCTTGTATAAATAACAACACCTTTGTAATTGTCGTAATAAGAGTCAAAAATAAGGCACTTCAGTTTGCCATTCACATCCCCCTTTGGATGGGGCACGCGGGCAACGATTGCCTCTAGCACGTCTTCTATGCCAATACCCTCCTTTGCAGATATTAGCGGAGCGTCATGTGCTTCAATTCCAATAATTTCTTCTATTTCAAGCTTTATTTCATCGGGTCTGGCACTGGGCAGGTCGATTTTATTCAATACTGGTATAATCTCCAAATTTTCGCCCAAAGCAAGATAAACATTTGCCAATGTCTGCGCTTCAACTCCCTGGGTAGCGTCCACGATAAGAACCGCCCCTTCACAGGCAGCCAAACTTCTTGATACTTCATAGGTAAAATCCACATGTCCAGGTGTATCGATCAGATTAAAGATATATTCGTGACCATCCTTCGCCTTATACATAAGTCTTGTAGTCTGAAGTTTTATCGTAATGCCTCTTTCGCGTTCAAGGTCCATGTTATCCAGGTACTGTGCCTTCATGTCTCTATGTGCAACCAACCCTGTATTTTCAATAATTCTGTCTGCAAGGGTAGATTTCCCGTGATCTATGTGTGCAATAATGCAGAAATTTCTAATATAATCCTGATATGAATTCATATTCTCCTCTTTCTTATTTATATGTGTACTACGTATTAACCGTGTAAAATATTGTCGTTTTGTAAACTTGTTATTATTAACTATATAGCGCATCCTGTCCATATTTTCACCTATATAATATATTTTCACTTACAAAATATATTTTACTTGAAATTTCAACTTTTTTCAATTAAAATATAGATATTATCAATATAAATTGGTTATATCCGTATTACCAGCCCATTAATTATTCTTTAGCTGCAGGATGGAAAAACATCTTGCATTTTACTAGTTTTTAATATATAATTGGGATTGTGAAATTTTGTTGAAAGTGGGGTGAAACAATGGCAAATATAAAATCCGCAAAGAAAAGAATCCTAGTTATCGGTAAGAAGACTGCTACAAATAGAAGAGTTAAATCTCATCTAAAAGGTATCTTCAAGAACTTTGATGCTGCATTAGTTGCAGGAGAATTTGAAACAGCTACTGAAAAGTTGGCTTTAGCAGAAAAGAGGCTTATGCAGGCTGCTGCAAAAGGAACTATTCATAAGAATACTGCTTCAAGAAAAGTATCAAGATTAACAAAGAGACTTAATAATGCAAAAGTAAAGTAAATCTCACCCGTCCCCACCCGTGCATAAGTTAAATGCACACAAAACAAATACTAATAGATTTTTAAAAATGGAAATGATTTTAAATCTAAAATGATTTTAAAAAACGAAAAATCGAAAAAGATGGAAGTGTCTCCCATCTTTTTTTATTTGCGTTGTTTTCAGGTATTTGTCTTATTTTACATGTATTAGCCTTGCTTTAAGTGTTATATTTCTGAGCCTGCCAGTTATTTTTCCAACTTTAAGCGTTTCAACGTGAATATGTATAACTGATTAT
>JAENWI010000212.1 GCA_016650115.1 Peptostreptococcaceae bacterium
AAGACTCAGTGGCTTTTATATGACAATCAGATTAAATATTAAATAACAATACCAATTAGACTAAAAAAATAGTATACTATACGAGTCTATTTAATGTAACAAAGATAAATCAATTTAGTTTTTCACTTTAAAGCATAATGCTTTTATGATTTTTCAATCAGTTCAACATGAAGCATTTAGACCAGTTAAGGAGACGAAATGAAAAAACTATTTTCAATAATACTCAGTACTTTTTTAATGGTGAATTTAAGTTTTGTCGTTTCTTTTGGTGAAACGGTTCAAAACAGTGAATTGATTGAAAGCGTTCAAGTTAGTCAGGTGAGTCAGGCGGCGATTATAACAAAAGCCGATGTCTCAAGAGGCCTGTTATATTGCAGGGAATATCCTGTTACAGTTCAAATAGATGACGTTGATGTTCCAACGAAAGAAAAGGATGTTCCGCCTTTGATTGTAGGAGCAAGAACCCTTATTCCTGTAAGGGCTTTTTTTGAAGCATTGGGTGCAACAGTTGAATGGGATGCGGAAAACCGAATTGTAACGATTGAAAATGATGGATCAACGGTTGAACTTGTCATAGACAGTCCAGTTGCTAAAGTTGAAGGAAAAGCAAAGATCCTGGAGGTGCCTGCAATGATTATTGATCACGATGAGGACGGGACCGGAAGCACAATGGTACCTTTACGATTTGTAAGTGAAGGACTGGGCGCAGAGGTTTCATGGATTGAGGCTACCAGAACAGCAAATATAGTCCCCGCGAGTACTGAAACAGAGGAAGAAGAAACTTCAACCTTTGAGACAAACTATGGGCCTTTAAATATATTGAACAGTAATGCAAAAGAAAAAATGATTGTCATTGATATTGGCCATGGCGGCAAGGATACCGGATCGATTGGAAACCAGAATTCATCAGATGAGTTATATGAAAAAGATGTTAATCTTGAAATTGGACTAAAGGTTAAAGATCTTCTTGATCTGGCAGGAGCCAGATATATATTTACGAGAGAGTCGGATGTATCTATGGAGCTTTACGACAGACCGGCACTTGCAAATGATATCGGTGCAGATATTCTTGTTTCAATCCACAACAATTCATTTGATACCGAAAAACCAGAAGGAACTGAGGTATATTACTACAGTAAAGTTGATGAACAGGGTCTGGATGAAGGGGCCCTTTATGGGATATACAGTAAGGATATTGCGGTTTTAGTTCAAAAGGAAATGGTCGATATACTAGGGACTGTCGACAGAGGCGCAAAGGAAAGTGAGCATTTGGCAATTTTAAGAAGGAGCAGCATGCCGGCTATTATCATTGAAGGTGCGTTTATGTCCAATCCTGGAAATTTGGAGAAAATAAGAACAACTGAGTTTAAAGAAAAATATGCGTATGCGTTGGTAAAAGGTTTGATTACGACCATGAACAGTGCGTTTTAATAATAAAACAATTTATAACAAACCAATTTAGAATATGACGGAACTGGCTTGGATGGAGGAAATCTTGAAACTACTTATATTATATCTGGGTCTGGTTATCATTGGATACCTTATTGGAAACAGATTATTGCCAAAAAATAAAAACTATAAATGGGTTACAACAGTTCAAATGGTTGCGGTAGCCGTACTGATATTCACTATGGGAGCAAGAATCGGTGCAGACGAGAAAATTATTGATGGAATTGGTTCCATAGGTTTAACCTCTTTTGCATTGACCATATTTTCTATTGCGGGTAGTGTCCTGATGGTTTTTTTGCTCAGAAAACTTTTGAAGACGGATAAAAGGGGTATGAAAACTGATGGGTAGAATTATTTTTATATTTGTAGGTGCCGGAATGCTTTCTGGCTACTATATTTTGCCTGATTTTTATATTGAGATATCAGGACCCATTTTAATCACAGGCCTTTCTGTTTTGCTTTTTTTTGTTGGCATTGAAATGGGGATAGAAGGCTCTACAGTGAAAATGGTAAAAAAAGCCGGTTACAAAATCATCCTTTACCCTTTAGCGGTAATAGTCGGGACATTGACTTTTTCTGCGATGGCTTCCTTATTCTTGCCAATCACGGCAAGAGAAGCTATGGCTGTAAGCTCAGGGTTTGGGTGGTATACATTAGCACCGGTAATTCTGATGGATTACTCAGCTGAAATCAGTGCTATTTCATTTATGCATAATGTCATGCGGGAATTTATCGGATTATTGCTTATTCCATTTGTGGCAAAACACATAGGGTATATTGAAACTGCAAGCTTGCCGGGGGCAGGAGCAATGGATGTATTTGTTCCAATTATTCAACAGGCAACAAGTAAACACATTGTCATTTATTCCTTTGTAATAGGAGTAATATTAAGTATCAGCGTGCCAATACTAGTTCCTTTATTTGTGGGATTATGAGAATATGCAGAATTTTATACACTATAAAATTAATTAGGAAAATTAATAGTAATAAAGATATTGAATGAGGAGAACGAGATGAGAGACAAATTAAAGAAATTTAAAGGAAGCGAAGATTATGTGGTTACTCAGGAGCTGATGAATGCAGTAAATGTTGCAATTGCTCTTCAAAAACCATTATTAATAAAGGGTGAGCCAGGTACTGGAAAAACGATGCTGGCAGAATCTATATCGGAAGCATTAAATATGAAACTGCTGATCTGGAATATTAAGTCAACAACAAAGGCACAGGAAGGTCTTTATGTGTATGATACAGTCCAGAGACTTTATGACAGTCAATTTGGGGAAGGCGATGTTTCAAATATCAAAAAGTACATTAAACTTGGTACTTTAGGGGAAGCGTTTACCTCGGATGAGCAGGTAGTTCTTTTGATTGATGAAATAGACAAGGCGGATTTGGAGTTCCCAAATGATTTG
>JAENWI010000241.1 GCA_016650115.1 Peptostreptococcaceae bacterium
TGACACCTCTGTACTTACCGCCCCATCAATCATGCTAAATGCCATCAAAATCCCCCTCTCTAAAATCTGATTCAAATAACTCGTCAAAAACTACATCTGACGAATCCACATCTGCTACAGGCATTACCTTATACAATCTATCCAGATCAATAAAAAACTCACAATGCTTTAGGCTAGCATCACACAGCGGAGCAAACATTTCAAAATCTTTCCAGTACAGTCTCTCACGCATAGTCTCAATGTCTTCCGGTGAAGCGTATACAGCCTTTATATCATAAGCTTGACCAAAGGATGGCATCTCCTTAATATCATTTGAGAAAAAAGTGTATATCCAGTATGTTACTGCTTGCCTGTTCTTTTTTATTACTCTTCGCCATTCTGAAGCAGCAACATTCCTGTTAGGCAATTTAAACAGCCTTGGGAACCTGTGGTTTGTTTTTAGTAGGTTCACAGCTGTATATACCTCCTATACACACTTATCAAGCTAAAGACTCAACAAAAACATAAGTGCCATCTTGTAGCCTCTCCTTGAAATGCAGATTCCACCAAATAGTATTTTTCTTAATCTTGGATAACAATTGCTTGTTCTCATTCCAAAGACCGGTCCTTACCTGTAACATGGTTGGTAGGACTGTATCGTCTTCCAATGATTCCATGAAGAATGAACCTAGATCAGCTACCCACAATTGACGCATGTATACTGCCATATCTACAAAAGATAAATAAGGGTTGGATATAACATTAATATCCTGCTCTGTTAGTAAATTTAATTTAGTTGCCATGTGTGCATATTCCTACTCATCCCTTCTTAAACTGTATGACCCATTGTATCATATTTAGTAAGTTTTGTCAACAGGTTTACTAGATTTTTCCAAGTATTTTTCTTCTTCTGCAAGAGCCTTTCTTAGGAAACTTTGATTACTCGCAGTGTATTCCTCACTAACAAAAAACTCATCCAATACCATTGCTCTAGGCACCACAAACAGCTCAGATAAATCTATACTGCCGGTACCAGAGCATAGGGGGCATAGCGTCTTACGGTACAATGGATAGCTGTCTGTGTCTACGCCTACTTGAGCATAGACAGTACAGGCTCCCATACAGGCTGGACACACACTCTTATGGCTCATATTTTGTCGCCTTTTTGGAACCACCTAGGCTCATAGTTAATCTCAGCAATCTTCCCCATAGCCTTGTCAAATACTCTGATCAAGCCCTTTCTAACAGACTGGTAACCAGCTGATACTGACCAAGCATCTCCGGGGATCATAGAAGGGTGTTGAACTATCTCAATACCACCGTTAGTGTCCCGTGAGATAATTGTATCTTTTCTTGTATGTAGATGTCCAATGTTGCAGATTCTAGTGTGACTTTCTGCAAAAGCCTTAGGTTCCAAAGAAGCCATCAAAGGAACAATATTTGGCAACATCTGGTGAGTGTACATCAAGTACGTATCTCCAAACACATAAGTCTTGTGCCACAAAGGTCTTGAGTCTATTGTAACTCTATCGTTGTTCCGATACCAAGCATCTATAAAATGACTAAATACCATCAGTCTATCGGCGTCATGATTTCCAGGGAGGAACAACACATGTACGTTTTCACAGTGTTGTGCTAACAGATCAATTGACCATGTTACAAACTGCTCAGCGTACTCTTCAGTCTTGATGTACCGTGAATCCTCGCTCTGTGCAGTACCCTTGATTGTCTCATTTGCAGGAGAGTTAGAATTAAAAAAATCTCCACCAACTTCCAATAGAACAGTCTTAGCTGGGTACTTCTCCAACATTGAAACAACATAGCTAATATATGACATAAAATTATCTTTCGAAATATGGATGTCGTAGTCATCAGTACCTGATTCTCTAGCCCACACCTGTTTACCGTGGTGAATATCAAATGCTGAAACAGTCACTAATAGGTCCGAATCTACAGACTTATAGACCGGCACTTTAGGAGGCTCATACCCAACTAACATGGATTTAAAACGTTCAACATATTCCTCAGGGCTAGTCTCAACTGGGTCTTTCCTAGGAACAAAAGCAAACTTAGATTGTGTGCTACCGTCAGCTTTTACGTTGTAGTCAATCCTGTGCGTAGTGTACTTATCAGGGTCTATGTCAGCAAGCTTCATAACTTCTTCATAGTTCATGAGACTGTTTGCTACAGATGGAATTACCACCTTTATGTCACCGTTCTCCTTCTCCTCAATCTTCCCAACTCCGTAGGTCTTCCTGTACAACTGTAGGTACCTTGCCATGGATTTTTGTGATACATTGAAATAGGTTGAAGCCTCTGTCTCACCGTGAGCCTGAACATATTCGAAAATATCCTGCATTTTTTGTGTACTTATCAACTAATACTCCTATTGAATCGTCTAGGTAGATCATAGCACAGTCGCGTGGACATCGTCAAACCCACTATAAGTGCACCATGACCAATACGGGAAACCGCCGGAATGGTAAAACAACCAATACCGGAAAACACCGTATTGGGTTTAAACGCCTCAGATGCAGTTTCTAGTTTTCAATATAGCTGAAAGTATCATTTTATAGCTTATTTGCTATACATATTTGCA
>JAENWI010000423.1 GCA_016650115.1 Peptostreptococcaceae bacterium
AGAGCTGACAGAGGCAGTAGATAAGGATACAGAGGCTTTTAATCTGGTATCTGCGGCTTTTAAACTGCCAAAGGAAACAGAAGAGGACAAGCTGGCTCGATCAAAGGCAATAGGAGAAGCAATGCTGGCCGCAACTGAAGTACCTTTCAAAACGATGGAGCTTTCTTTTGAAGGGTTGCAGACGGTTAAAACCTTGGTTGGAAAAACAAATGTGAATGCAGCTAGCGACTTAGGAGTTGGCGCCATAAATCTAATGGCTGCTGTTAAAGGTGCCTGGTTGAATGTGCTGATTAATCTTTCGGGAGTTAAAGACATTGATAAAAAGAATTTCTTTGAAGATAAGGGAAATGAAATAATAAAACAGGCAGAAAAACTAGTGAAAATAATAGAAATTGAACTAGTTAAAAGCTTATAATAATTTATATTTTTTGTAAAACCAGTAAACCAAATATGAACAAGTCTATTTGTATGAATGGTGCAAAAGGAGAAATGAAATGGCGAAGATAATTGAAAGCGTACCTAACATTAGTGAGGGTAAAAATAAGCAGGTCATTGAGGCATGCGTTGATCAAATACGAATGACGGCAGGTTGTACTTTATTACAGTATTCTTCAGACCCAAATCACAACAGAACGGTGATAACCTATATGGGCAGCCCTGAAGCTGTTGAGGAGGCAAGCGTGAAGCTGACAAAGAAGGCAGTGGAACTGATTGACCTGACAAAGCATGTTGGAGAGCATCCAAGAATGGGATGTGTAGATGTTATCCCATTTATTCCGATAAAAGAAACTACTGTGGAAGAATGTGTTGCACTTTCAAAAAGAGTCGGAGAAAGAATTGCTAAAGAAGCAGATCTTCCAGTTTTCTTATATGAACAATCAGCAAGCGCATCCCATAGAGAAAATCTGGCAGCAGTCCGCAAGGGGCAGTTTGAAGGAATGACTGAAAAAGTTAAAGATCCACTCTGGGTGCCTGATTTCGGGGGACAAAGAATTCATCCGACTGGAGGAGTTGTGGCAGTTGGAGCCAGACCGCCTCTCGTTGCATTTAATATTAATTTGAACACCTCCGACGTTGAGATTGCTAACAAAATTGCAAAGATAATCAGAAAAGCTGGGGGTGGATTAGACAATGTAAAGGCTATGGGCGTATTGCTGGAAGATAGAAATATTGCACAGGTTTCAATCAACATGACTGATTTTAATCGAACGCCGTTATACAGAGTTGTAGAACTTACAAAAATTGAAGCTGCCCGTTACGGACTTACAGTAATAGGAACGGAATTAATCGGCCTATGCCCAATGAAGGCTCTTTTTGATTCGGCAGAATATTATCTGCAAATAGAAGATTTTGA
>JAENWI010000003.1 GCA_016650115.1 Peptostreptococcaceae bacterium
AAAGGGTATTTTCACGAAATAAATGTTGAATATATTATTATTATAACACATTTTTATCTTTATAAAGATAAAAAGAAAAAACCATACTTTTAAAGTAGCCATTGTTCAATAAAAACACATATTGTACAATATGTGTTTTTAACTGGATACAATAGTGCTAAAACTATATATTAAATCTGCAATAACCTAATTGTTTTGTATGATATTATTAATTAGCGGTAATTTTATAATATCATTTTCAAAAGAAACACTGTAAAAAGACAATTGTTAATATATTTATGTAGTCATTTTAGTTACTAGAAATAAGTCATATTGAAACATAAAATAATAGGAGGTATACGTCATGGAAGATAAGTTTAAACTGAAGTCCAAAGTTTATTTTAATAAGCAATCCATACAAATATTGGAACAAATTAAGGGATCACGTGCATTTATTGTCTCAGATTCAATAATGGAAAAACTTGGATATCTTCAAAAAGCCGTGGATTACCTAAGCAAAGCGGGAATTAGTTCCATTGTTTTTACTGGGGTTCGCCCTGATCCGGATATTAAAGTAATTACGGAAGGTTTGAAGCTATACGAGGAAAGCGATGCAGATGTCTTGGTCGCAATCGGTGGAGGCTCTGCCATCGATACCGCCAAGGGAATTCTGTATTTTTCGTGGAAGTTAAAAAGTGAAGCTGGTGGTGAAATGAAAAAACCGCTATTTATTGCGATTCCCTCCACAAGTGGAACGGGGTCTGAAGTAACGGACTTCACCGTTATTACTTCCGAGGGTACAAAGGTGTGCATCGTAGACGAGTTTATAGCACCGGACATCGCCATACTTGACTCTACCTGTATTCAACATGTTCCTGAACGGGTGGTGGCAGATACGGGCATAGATGTGCTGGTTCATGCCATTGAGGCCTATGTTTCCACAAACGCAACCGACTTTACCGACGCTCTTGCGGAAAAAGCAGTCAAATTAATCTTTGAGAACGTTGAGAAACTTTATAATGACCCCAAGAATCCCGATGCCAGGGATCGTGTTCAAAACGCTTCCTGTATGGCTGGAATGGCATTTGCGAATTCAAATCTCGGTATCAATCACAGCCTGGCTCACGCCCTGGGAGCGACTTTTCACATTTCTCACGGCCGCTCCAATGCGATTTTACTTAATACGGTAATGGAATACAACTCCAACTTAAGAGGAAGTGCCAACGGTTATGTTGCAGAAAGATACGCAAAACTGGCAACTATTCTGCAACTTCCTGCTCGGACTCACCGTGAAGGAACTGTGAATTTCATACAGGCTGTAGCTAGGCTGAAAAAAGCTCTAGGAGTCGAAGATACTATTCGAAAGCTTGGAGTTGATGAAGACGAGTTTGAAAGAGCTTTAGATCAGATGTCCGAAAAAGCGATGCTGGATCGCTGTACTCCCACTAATCCTAGACAGCCTTCCAAAGAAGATTTGATTGGTATTTATCGTAAATGCTATTAACAAATGTCCAAAATCATAAAAAATAAGTAACATAATAAAAGGCTAAAACCACAAAATCGGGGTTTTAACCTTTTTTTTAAGAAATTTGTTATAAAACATAATATCGATTGTATACTATTATAGTCTATAATAGTATAATAATATAATAGTATAAAAACCATAAGCAATTCGAAAGTACTTCTATTCTTTAGAACTTTAACATTTTTTTCTTTCGAAATAAATTGCATGGTAGAAAAGGTGGGCTAAAAGCATGAATAAAACTAATAATCTGCTGAAAAAGTTAGTAGCCTCCAATATTTTATATACCCGCTATATGAGTATATTATCTCTGTCAGATCTTCCTCTGTTTTTGATAGATACAAATGGAGATATTTTATTTGAATTTATCCCATCCCCGGATTTTTGTACATATATATGCCAGGAAAATAAGGATTGTATATGCCACGACTACAAATGCCGACTCAATTCCAGTGGAGAGAATAAATTTGTCTGCCATTATGGGCTTGAAAACGTCCTTTATCCTATCACACTTCAGGATGAGACTGTTGGTTATATATGTGGTGTACAATCATATTTGGAGGGCAACGAATATCAAAAATGTTTGATTGAAATCCAGTCGCTGAAAAACATTAAAGGTCTAGAATTGGAGTTTATCGCCAAATCTGTTTTATCACTTAAAACCGTGGAATCAAATAAAATTAAAATACACGAGCAGATGTGCGTTCACATTGCCAGTAATATTTCTCTTGACTTGTACGAAAGCATCAGCCATACAGATCCAGATGCAGTAAGGTTGTGCATTGAAAAGGAAATTCTGGAGAAAAAAATTATTGATTTAGAAAGTAAAAACATGGATCTCGTGGTCAACCCTCATTTTTTGTTTAATACCTTAAACTGTATCGCACGCATTGCGTATTTTGAGCATTCCCAAACGGAGGAGCTTATCTATTGTCTTTCCGATTTGCTCAGGTACAATTTAAAGCAAAATAATCAGCTTCACACCATTGGTTCCGAAATTGACAACATTAAGAAATATCTGTATATCCAGAAAGTAAGGTTTAAAACTCGTCTGGTATATGAATGTAACATCCCTGAGAATATTAATGCTTACAGAATCCCCAACATGGTGATACAGCCTATTGTTGAAAACGCTGTTATTCACGGCATCACCCCAAAGCGAGACGGCGGCAAAATTAGTATTTATGCGGAAGAATATAAAAATGAGATCATCATTTCCATTATAGATAATGGAAATGGTTTTCCAAAGGATGTTTTGCAGGACATACAACAATCCGAAAATAAATTGGGTCTAGGGTTTGGGAATACAGATAAACGTTTAAAACGATATTACGGAGAGCAATACGGACTTAAAATAGTAAAGTCTGACTATAGCGGTAGTACTATAACTATCACCATTCCTACCCAACCTATTGCGGGGTTATTACTATGAATGTAGTCTTGATTGTGGAAGATGAAATACTTGAACAAGATTTCCTCAAAACAATTGTGCTTGAAAATCTCCTTCCAGAGGATATGCTGTTGACCTGTGAAAGTGGAGTTCAAGCCGTGAAACTAGCAAAGCAGCATCGACCGAATATTATCATAATGGATGTTATGATTCCAGAAATGGATGGTCTAAGCGCCGTTAAAGAAATTAGAAAATTTCTTCCAAATACATGTATTACCATTTTATCCGCCTATGCGGACTTTCCTAATGCACAGAAAGCAATTCAACTTCAGGTTTTTGAATACCAGTTAAAGCCAATCAAGCCCACTGTCTTCAAACAGATTTTCTGTAAAATGCTGGACTTGGTAGCTGAATGTCCTGTTTCAGTTGAGGAAAAAACTGAGGAAAAGAGCATAGAGCACAATGATTACCAGCATAACTTTATTGAGGAATCTGTAAAATATATTAAAGAACAATTTAGGGAAAGATTAACTTTGGAAATGGTTGCATCTAAGGTATTTATGAATCCCAAATATTTCAGCCATGTTTTTAAAAAGGAGATGGGTATCTCATTTACAGAGTATGTAATTAATCTTAAAATTCAATATGCCTGCAGGTTGCTGGAGACAACTAATTATCCTGCTTACCGGATTTCAATTGAATGTGGCTTCTCGGACCCATCTTATTTTAACAGAGTATTCTCTGCCAATATGAACATGACTCCAAATATATATAGAAAACATATATATGCGTCAAAACTACAGGATTGAACTTGATTATATATCTAAGTTAATAACTCAATTTTACAACACTTGCGGGTCTTTTATGACCCGCATTTTATTTTAGCAAAAAAAAATAGGACTGTTACATCCTAAAAATCTTTAGTACTGTAACAGCCCCACAGTTAATAACTAGCCATTATTTTAATAATGACATTTACTTGTAATCTTTATCCTATTTTACATCTTCTTCTATCTTTGTTGTTTTAGGAAGAATAGCTTCAACTTCAGAGTGTGGACGAGGGATAACATGAACAGAAATCAATTCGCCAACACGTTGCGCTGCAGCAGCCCCAGCATCAGTTGCTGCCTTTACAGCCCCAACGTCACCTCTTACCATTACTGTTACTAGACCACCACCAACAAATTCTTTTCCAACTAGATAAACATTTGCTGCCTTAACCATTGCATCTGCAGCTTCAATAGCCCCAACTAAACCCTTTGTTTCAATCATTCCTAATGCATCATATTTCATTTTTATTTCCTCCTAATTTTTTATTTGTAATTATAATTTTTCAGTTCTGAAAATTACGCCACTATTATTTCAGTATAATTTATATGAATTACTGTCATGACCTACAGAATCTATTTTGCTTCTTCTTCCTTCTTTATCATTTTAGGAAGAATTCCTTCAACTTCAACATGTGGACGAGGTATAACATGAACAGAAATCAGTTCGCCAACACGTTGCGCTGCAGCAGCCCCAGCATCAGTTGCTGCCTTTACAGCCCCAACATCACCTCTTACCATTACTGTTACTAAACCACCACCAACAAATTCTTTTCCAACTAGATAAACATTTGCTGCCTTAACCATTGCATCTGCAGCTTCAATAGCCCCAACTAAACCCTTTGTTTCGATCATTCCTAATGCATCATATTTCATTTTTATTTCCTCCTATTTTTTTATTTTGTAATTATAATTTTTGATAACGAATTAAGATTCATAGCATTTGCTTCTTCTGTGTCAATATGACATTCTAAATACGAAGCATCATTTGCTCTAACTGCCACGTTATTGTAAATACCTCCGCGTGGTCCATTAACCTGAATGCATACCATCTGTCCGTCATGCACGCCGAAACGTTGTGCATCTTCAGTTGTCATATGAATGTGTCTTTGAGCAACAATCAAACCCTCTGTAGTCTGAACAGATCCCTTCGGACCAATTAACGTAATACCCGGTGTTCCCTGTAAATCACCTGATAGTCTTGCTTGTGAAACTATACCAAGTTTGAATGAATCTCCTGTCAGAACCTCCACCTGTGTCTTACTACGCACTGGACCAAGAATTCGAACTTTCTCAATAGGACCCTTTGGGCCGCAGATTGTTACTGTTTCCTTAGAAGCATATTGTCCGGGCTGTGACAAATCTTTACTGTTCGTCAGCTGATACCCTTCCCCAAACAGACAGTTCAAATCTGCCTGTGAGAGGTGAACGTGGCGATTGGAAACTCCCACTGGAATTTCATACATATTCTCCTTCACTTCTGCAAAGGACAAATTAGATTGAGCTGCCTCCAATAAAAGCTTCAGGACAGCATCATACTTTTCCATTTTAGTTGGCTCCCTTCATTTCATTTACTATTTCGCTTATAAGCTTCAAAAGCTTTTCATTATCACTGCAATCGTTCTTAGCTGCATAAGAGTCAAAACTCGTAGCACAGCTTCCTGAGGACTTAGGATGGTTGAAAGTCGGATCATCCGAAGCTAATGTACTGCAATCCTTAGTTCCATATGCAACTCTCTTAATATTAATCAAATGCATTGGTGTAACATTTTCTGAAACAGAACTTCCGCCCCATGTACCGCACCCTAGTGTGAATGAAGGTATAAGTCCTGTGCTTGCACCGGTACCGCCTTGGCTTCCACCAGTATTAACCAAAATACGAGATGCTGGTTTTTTAGCAAACATCATTACAATATCTCTGTCTTCTGTATGAATACTCATAGTGTGTCCGATTCCGTTCTGAAGTAGCTTTATGCTCAGATCGCATGCCTCGTGCCAATCTTTTACTGTATAAAAAGCTAGTACAGTTGTAAGTTTTTCGTAAGACAGTGGATAAGCCTCACCAACATCTTGTTGCTCACCTATAAGAACCTTAGTTCCTTCTGGAATGGAAATTCCAGCAGAAGTTGCAATAACCTGTGGAGATCTTCCTACGAATTTGGCACTCATAGTGTGTCCATTCTTAAATAACAAAGCACAAACTTTTGCAGTTTCTTCAACTGTCATGAAATAACCGCCCTGCTTCTTAAGTTCAGCCACTACCTGATCATGGTTGCACTCTTCAACAATTATAGATTGTTCAGATGCACAAATAGTTCCATAGTCAAAAGTCTTACTTGCAATAATGTTCCTAACTGCTTGCACAACATTAGCAGTTTTCTCAATATATGCAGGAGAGTTACCAGCACCAACACCCAATGCAGGTTTACCAGCACTATAAGCGGCCTTTACCATTCCTGGGCCTCCAGTTGCAATTATTAAAGAAACTTCTTTACATTTCATTAACTCATTTGTAGCCCCCATAGATAGGGTAGAAATACTGCTAATAATATTAGCAGGAGCTCCTGCCGATACTGCAGCCTCATTCATAAGGTTAATAGCCTTTATTGTACATTTTAATGCAGCAGGATGTGGCGAAAATATAATTGCATTACGTGATTTAATTGCAATTATTGCTTTGAAAATAGCAGTAGATGTTGGATTTGTTGAAGGTACAATACCCATTATAAGTCCAACTGGCTCTGCAATATCAATTACCTTATCATCCTCATCTTCTTTAATCACACCAATAGTCTTCATATCTTTAATTGCATTATACACACTGGTAGAAGCCATATGGTTTTTATAAGTCTTATCCTCTACCTTTCCAAAACCAGTTTCTTCCACAGCCATCTCTGCAAGACAAACTGAATTTTCCTGTGCTACTCTAACCATATTGCACAAAATCTTATCTATTTGTTCTACAGTATAATCAGCAATCTGATCTGCTGCAATTTTTCCTAATCGTGCAAGATTTCTTGCTTCTTGTACGGAACGTAAATCATGATCAATATTCTCCAATTTATACCCCTCCATTTTTTTCCTCAAAAAAATTTATAACTTCGTTAATTATTTCCGTAATATTTTCTGAACTCTGTAAGCAGTAGCATCTTATTAGCCTTGGAAACTTTCCTTCCTACTATACCAAAGTTTTTATATTGACGAGCTAAATTTCGAAGTTCTATCACCTTAACCTTGCTCAGAATCTTAATAGTTTCTTCCAAACCATATTCAATTATCATCTTGTCTACATCTTCCTTATTATGTAATTCATGCAAGTCAATTTCTAAGGAAGCATCTGTTTTTTCTGTTAAGAATTCAGTGCCTTCTGAATATCCTTCTTCAATTATTATTTCTTCAACTTCTATTTCAACAGGAACCTCTTTATTGTCATCTTTGATGATTATATTTCCCAGTTCCTTTTGTGATTCAATTTTAGCTGACTGATTAGCTTGTATATCTTCATTTTTTAGCGGTACTGCTGATAGAATTATCTTGTACAAGTCTTCATGCGGACGAGGAATCACATGCTCTGAAACCAGTAATATGCTATTTAATTTTCTAACTGCTGCTGCACCAGCCTCTACAGCTGCTTTCACTGCACCCACATCTCCAGTTACAAGAATCGAAACAAGGCCTCCACCTACATATGTCTTTTCCAAGAGATTCACATCTGCCGCCTTGAGCATAGCATCTGCACTCTCAATAGCTGCAATGAGTCCTTTTGTTTCAATTAAACCAAGTGCCTGCATTGCCTACCCCTCCTTACTTTAGTTAAGCGTTCTAATATGTAACATAGAATGCTTTCATCTTATCAGGTGAACCAAATTCTAATTTAGCTCCCTTAGGGAAGAATACTGAGTCACCCGAATTTGCAGTATAAACCTTTCCGTTCACCGCTACTGTAAGTGTACCTTCCACAACGTAGTAAATTTCTTCACAAGCGGTTTCCCAGTCAAATTTACAATCTTCAATTGTAATAAATCCTGCATTCATTGAACAACCATCATCGGCATTGACAATTTCCTGATAAAATACTTTGTCGTTGGGATTTCCAGTATCCAAAACTTCCAGCTTTACTGACTTGCCACGAACTACCTTCAAACCATTAGAATCACTCTCAGCCGTATAAGGTTTGTTAGAAACAGAATCAAGAATTCCATCTAAAAGACCTTTATCCATCATAGCTTTGAATACCTTGTAAATCGTATCAGCGTCGATTCCACCATCGCAAGCTTTTGCAAGCTCAGAAGCCATTCCGTCGCAAGAACTCTTATTCTCACAGGCTTTTACTGATTCAGAGGATTTTTCTTCACTAGAACTCTTTGCATCACAGGCAGGAGTCTCCGTAGAAAATTCTATTTCAGAAGCTCTCGCTGCATCTTTGGCTGACGGAGTAATAATTGTATCACTATCAATATATATTACCTTTTCTCCTTGCTTTTGTGCTTCATCAACATTTTTCACACTAATCAATTTCTTCATTACTTCACATCCTTTTATTTATTTGTATGGTATTTGAAAACATCTTTTAATATATATAAGTTCTCATACATTAGAACAAAGATGACAACAGTCTGTCGGAAGGTGAAGCTATAACCTCTGCATTTACTAACAGACCCTTCTCCTTTGCAATATCCTTTCCTGTTTCAATACCGGTTTCAACTGCACTCACATCACCTGTGAAAGTAAAGAATGACTTACCGCCTAGTCCATTTCCCAAACGGAGCTCTAGCGGCTGTAAATCTGCAGCTTTCAGGATTGCATCAGCAGCAATAACCATTGTTGCTAGGGAGAAAGACTCAATAATTCCTAGTGCCTGAATTTCATCCGGCATTGTTGCACCTGTGATTGCTGGGAATACTAAAGGGCTAACATTTGGTATAATAATAGAATCAACCAAAAATTCTTCTGCCAGTCTCCCACCAACACCAACTGAATCTTCAACTGATGCAATATCGCCCCGAACAATAACTATATACTTTCCTGGGCAAACAGAACTAGCTGTTATTATTTCTACTTCAGATACTTTTAGCATCTGATCTGCTGCATATATACCGCGTGCAATACTTGTAAATTCAACCATTCCTATTGCTATCGACATATCAGTTCCTCCTTATTACAATGAAATCATTTCCACACTCTACAACTGTTCCTGAAATGCTTGAATGAATTGTAGCACCTAAACTGCCTTCAGGAATTTTACCGATTACCTGTCCAAGCTCTACATGATCATTAGCAAAAACAACTGGAACTGCTGGTGCCCCTACGTGCTGACTTGTTGCAATTTGTACTAGATCAGGCTGTATTTGGGCTTCCGTCATAGGCGCTGCCCTATCAAAATCACCTAAACCTAGCCTAGCAATAAGACGTTTACTTGGAACTAAGCGATACTCACGCATTTTGTGGGGGGTGAATTCTAATTTCACCGGTTTATATCGGATATTCTGCTTTGCCAATTTCTCTTTAAAGTAGATATTTGCAGATTTCGGATAAAGTCCTTGTGGGCAAGAGAACAATTCGCATAAATTACACTGACAGCATAGCTGTGAAATTTTCTGACCTTCAATATCTGTTAATGCATAATTTAAAGCTGTCATCATCTTGTGTGGTTGCATATTATGTCCAAGTAGATAACGAGGACACATATCCGTACACATACGGCACTGCCCACAGGAAGCTTTATTCACTCTACTTGCCTGTTCTAAATTCATAGATTTCTTACGAATCAGAGAGTGCTGTTTTTTCAAGATTACAAATCCTTTATTTTTCTTTGTAATATATCCATCAATATTAGTCATAACAGGACCCATCATAGGACCACCATCAATAACCGCATAATCATCAAAATTTTCTATACCACTCTTCTTTAGCACATCTATAATAGGCGTGCCTACCGGCACCTTTATTGTAAGTCTATTAGGAATATCACCTGCAACTGTTATGTATTTCTCAGTAACTGGCTCCCCCTTAGAAGCATGGTAAATATTTAATGCTGTTTCTGTATTTATTACTACACACCCAACCTGAATTGGGATTCCCATTTCAGGAACAACTCTACCAGTAAGTTCATAAACCAAAACTTGTTCATCACCTACAGGATAAACATCGGGAAGTTCTTTTACTTCAACGAAGTCACCTACCTGTAGTTCTAAAATTTTCTCCTTCAGAATAGAAATCACTTTCTTATGCTTTCCTTTAACACCTATAAGCGCTTTGCTTGCGCCAACAAACCTTCCAGCGATTTCAAATCCTTTAATTATCTCATCGGGAAATAGTTTCATCAACTGCTGATCCACCCGCAACAGCGGTTCACATTCAGCTCCGTTAAGAAGTATAAATTCCGACTTTGATGCTAGTTTTACATGAGTAGGAAACCCTGCACCCCCTGCACCAATAACACCAGCTTCTTTAACCATATCAAGAAGACTCATTCTAACCCCTCCTGTTACTCTCTGAAGACATAAGAATTATTGATTTTTATGTCTTCTAGTTTTACCCTAAGTTACAATCATCATCAACGATTCCGATAACAACCGCATCAACGGGAATATCATCATCACCTAGCATTCGACGAGCCGATGAACCCGTGCATACAATAACCCTGTCTCCAATACCGGCACTAATAATATCTACAACAATAAAACGCTGCCCTGCCTTGGTGCCGTCAATTACTTCTGCTAGCATAAACTTTAGTCCATTAAGTGATTCTGCTTTTCTTGTTGCCCATACACTGCTAACCAGTTTTGCTATTAACATAAATCTTTCTCCTTTTTCATCTTGCGTTTAATCTCCTCAATTGCAGATTCAACAGATGAAGTATCACCAAAGATTGCAATCATTATCATGTTCTGAGGACAACTTCCTCTAATATCTTGTACTGTTACACCAACCGCCTTTTCAGCAATATCAGCTGCACAAATCATCTCTATCATTCTTCCTTGCACCAGCCCAACTGCATCAACACAAATGGTAACTTTATCAACTCCTGCCCCCATGCGCCTCATAAGAATATCTATAGTGCCCGCTGTAGGGGATTTAATAATTCGAAACTCCATATCCAATCATCCCTCCTACTATATGCTTTCCCGAGTGCAACTAAGTGCTATTCCTAGTGGAGTTACAAACATAGGATTTTGAGGCTTATGAGTATAAATACCAGTCTGCTTTTCTATGATTTTTTCAATACCAGTTAGGCAACATGTTCCGCCAACCAAACATATCTCATTTACATCATAACCTTTTATATGTTGATTTATAATAGAAGCAATTTTTTCAATTACTGGTTTAAGTACCGGTAACAGTTCTTTGTGGTTTTCAGGATTACGCTTATATAATTCTCCCTCAGAAAAAGGCACTTTATATGCACCAGAAACAACCAATGAAAAATGGGTGCCTCCTGTTGGCTCATCCGCAACGTAAACAACTTCTCCATCCTTCAAAATCGAAATTCCCGTTGTTCCACCTCCAACATCTACAACTGCACCATTCTGAATTTTCAACACATTATTGGCAGCCGTAGATTCATCAAGTACGTTGGTAATTTCAAACCCAGCAGCCTGAACCACATTGCTAACTGCTCCTGAATCCAAAAGATCCGTTCCAGGAGGAATTGCAGCAGCTGCATATAAGAGTTCTGCACCTAATTTTTCCTCAATCTCCTGCTTAAGTTCTCTAACAATTTTAATTGCACCGATATAATCGACAACCATACCATCTCGAACTACATCTGCATATCTATAAGCACCTGCCACCGGTTTGTAGTTTTCATCCATAACCGCTAAAACAACACATGCAGTGCCCAAATCAACTCCTGTATAATAAACAGAAGATTTACTCACAATGGGATGTTCTACTACATATTCAAAATCCTGAACAAGCTGATCACAGTATTCAAATTTTAACTTTTTCTCTGACATTCTTCACCTCCTAAAACTGAACATATCATTTGGGACAAGGTATTAACAATCTGATTGACCTTCCCGATAACTTCTGTGCATAGCTCATTCTCATCATTACTGCCCTCATAGAGTTCTAAAACAACTGGTTCTATTTCGCGAAGATCAGAGCGTAACCTATGCAAAATTATAATCTTTCTTCCCTGTTTAAGTTGCATATGGAAGTCTGTGATTTCAAAGCAATCATCCAAATCATCAGAAAAATTATCCGCATTTATCCCTGTGCACTCCGTGACGTTGAGGTTTTCCACTGAGCCTTTTCCCTCCACATGATTTTTAATGCAGGAGAACTGTTTACCTAAATTAATAACACTCTGTGCCAAAAGAACATCGCCACTCAAAAGTTCTTCGAAAGATTGAAGAAACAATGCTTCCGTCGACCTCATCTTACTGTGAAGTTTCTTCTTTTTCCAATTATTCTTCCTCTCTGGCAGTGCAGATGGATTCACTACATTTGCAGTGTCTTTCTTTGGGGAAATATCATTGTCAAACATATTGATACCCCTATCCGACAGATATTGACGTGCTCCAGGCGTAAGTCTTGCTCCTGGTTCTATCTCATATGTTGTAAAAGGTTCTTTTTTATTGAAATCCCGCAAATCATTTTCGGTAATAAATTTCATTTTATTCCCCCTTTACTTTTTTTTCAAAAGTAAATAAATATTCTTTTAAAGCATTGATGGTTACCTCATTAGAATTACTAATCTTATAGTAAGGCTCCGGTACTCCTATCTGTGCAAGCTTCCGGGAACACAAATCTTCATTTTCCATCATTAAATCAGTTTTCGTTATTACACCAATTACAGGACATCTGAATGCCTTTGCAAATCCAGGTGGATAGACATTAGTGCATCTTGACTGATCAACTAATATCAAAACATGAGATGCATCCTGTGCTGCTGCAATTATATGTTTGTACATCCATGGGCTTTCAATATAAGAACCTGGAACATCTATAGTATTCTTTCCATAAATAATATCCTGTGTTCTTCTTAATGGGCCATCATAATCATTAAGTGTATTAACGAGCGTCGTCTTTCCACACTTCGTCGGTCCTATCACCATCACTCGTTTCTTTATCATGTTCTTGTAATAGGAGCTATTGTAAAGTCCAATAAATTTTTCAATGTATCATTCACCGCATTAAGTGCTGTTTCAACGCTCTGCACATCACCGGTAATAATTAAAGACCCAGTGAAACGATCTAAAAATCCAATTGCAACATCCGCTGCCTTTGTTGCAACATCCGCTGCAATAATAGACGCTTCATATGGTGTTATAGTTAAAATCCCAATTGAACCTTTATCATCTATCCCCAAACGCTCATATATGTCAGGCATGGGTGAGGCAATAACGTGAGCGATTGTAACCTGCTTTCCAGGTACTGATTCTTCTATGACACGTTGTATAGCTTTTTCACCAACTGTTCCCATAAAAGTCACCTCTCAATCTATTTTCTATTTTATCAGTGCTTGATAATAGCAACTGGAAAATCATATTTCTTAATCCAGCTCTCAATCATATCCAGTTCATCGCTGCTTAAGCTTGGGTCTCCTTCTATTGGATAGTCAATACCTAATTGCGTGTACTTATTTACGCCTAATTTATGATAAGGAAGCAAATCTATGCCTTTAAAATTTTTATAATCACGGAAAGGCATTAAAAATTCAATTACCCTCCTAATTTCATCTTGATTATCATTTATGCCTTTTAAAAGAGGCATTCTGACCTTCACGTTATACCGTAGGTGAAGAAGTTCTTTTAAATTTTCTAATATTCGCTCATTGTGCACTCCCGTCAATTGATAATGTCGTTCAGCATCAATATGCTTCATATCAAAAAGGAATAAATCCGTGAACTCAGCAACCTTAAGTATTGATTCCAGTTTTGCATAGCCACATGTTTCAATGGCAGTATTGATTCCTTGATGCTTACATGCCATAAGCAAATTTGCTGCGAATTCAGGTTGCATAAGTACCTCACCGCCACCTAACGTAACGCCACCACCTGAAACATCATAAAACGGACTGTCCTCTTCAATAATTTCCATAAGTTCGGAAACAGTTTTCACCTGCCCCACAATTGATAATGCAGACTCAGTACAAATTTCCTCACATTTATGACAACCTATACAATCAATGTCATGCATAATTTCATGTTTTAACTCTTTTGACATAGTATGTATGGAAACTGGGCAAACATTAGCGCAGGCACCGCAATCAATACATGAGTCTCTTTTGAACATAACTTGATATTTTCGTTCAAGACCTTCAGGATTGGCACACCACTTGCAACGCAATGGGCATCCTTTAAAGAACACCAATGTCCTTACACCCGGTCCATCATACATATTGTATTTTTGAACATTAAAAATCATTGCTTTTCTTTCAACTATATTAACCGACCTATTGCTCATAACATCTAATCTCCCGTTCAAATAAGTAATTTAACTGAGGCCCGTCCTCTAGCACGCCTTATAGCATACGAGGAATGGGCGTCAGATTAGTTATTTTAAAGTTAGTGTAATACCATAATTAAAAATGTGTCAGCATAGTTCTACTGATAATCTCATCTTGAACATCCTTACAAAGTTCAACAAAGAATGCACTGTAACCTGCTACGCGAACAATCAGATCACGATAATCTTGTGGGTTCTTCTGTGCTGCAATCAAAGTTTCATTATCCAAATAATTGAACTGCATCTCTCCATTTCCGAAAACGCAAGCAGTACGTAGAAGTGTAAGAATACCCTCTTCGCCTTCTGGTGTATCTAAAAGACCTGCCATAATCTTAAAGTTGTGAACCATTCCTATATTCATACTGTCACATGCCATCTTGGAAACAGATTTAATAGTAGCAGTCGGCCCCTTAGTATCTGCACCCTGAGTCGGACTGATACCATCAGACAACGGTGTCCAAGCCGCACGCCCATTAGCAGATGCACCAAGTAACTGACCAAAAGGTGTATTGTTTGAGATAGACAAAGTACCATGGCTTAACACTGAATAAAGAGTCTTAAACTTACGGTGTTCCCTCTCTGTAAAATTAATTAAATCAGAAGCAATCAGATCTACATAATCATCATCATTACCGTACTTAGGAGCTTTCAAACAATCACTTTTCATCTGTTCATATCCAACAAATTCTGCTTTCAATCCTTCATTTAGTTGCTTCAAGGTATACTTTTTATCATCATATACTAACTTCTTGATAGCAGCCATAGAGTCTGTATGAGTAGCTAGCCCTGACCATACAACACCAGGTCCAAAGTTATACATAGCGCCCCCGGCAGAAACATCTTTACCACTCTCCATAGTACCCTCAAACATAATTGACATTAAAGGCTTTGGTGCTAGTTCTCTGTGTACACGTTGAGAAATAACAGTAGCAACACTTGTCCATTTTGTAACATATTTGATTTGTTCCTTAACAGCATTGTCGAACTGTTCATAAGTTTTGAAATTATCTAAGTCTCCCATATCAGGACAAACTTGCTTTTTATACCATAGAGGAACACCGTGGTTTAGAACCATTTCGATACATATAGGCCACTGAGTATAAGCAGTTGAAGTCCACTGATACAAACGTCCTGATTTCTGAGGTTCAACACAACCCATAAGGCAATAGTCACGGGAATCTTCTATAGAGCAACCTTTTGATAGCATAATCTTAATGTGAACATCGTCAAAATGGCAAGCTGGGAATCCCATACCAGCACGAATAACGTCAACAATTTTCTTCATATACTTCCTAGGTGACTTATTGTGAATACGTGTAGCCAAAGATGGTTGATAAATTTTAACATGACGAACAGTATCCATTAGTAAGTAAGTTAGGTCATTTGTTGCATCAAGACCCTCACGAGTAACACCACCAACACACATATTTACAAATGGCTGATACCCTGCAAAGAACTTAGAACCTCCTTCACTTGTAATCCACATCATTTCAGACATTTTAATAAGCATGCTACCAGCTAACTCGAATGCTTCAAACTCAGTCATACGACCCTCTTCTATATCTGCCTTATAGAATGGATACATATATTGATCAACACGACCTATAGACATACCAGTTTGGTTCTCCTCAACTACAAGAAGTGATTCAATAGTCCAAACGGACTGAATTGCTTCCCAGAAATTACGAGGCTTATGTGCAGGAACATGTGCATTAACTTCGGAAATTCTCATTAATTCTGCCTTACGCTTAGGATTGGATTCTTTAGCAGCTAGTTGCGCCGCATAATCAGATAAACGCTTCGCATAAATCATAACGCCTTCAGTAGTATCGATAACGGACTTATAATAATAAATTTTTTCAATATCATCAGGATTTTCGTAATTTAGCTTTTCCAAATGATCCTTTGCTTCCTGCTGAATATCGAGCATTCCCTTCTTCATAAGAATTACATCATATCCAGGGTTTGAATCTCCACCACCGTTGATTGCATGGTAAGAGCAATCTGAAACAAAAGATTCGCCGGAAAGTTCCCAAACGCCTGCCTCGCGATACTGATCTTCACAATATTCATCAACGGATTTCCCCTTCCAGAAAGGGAAAAGTTCTTCAATCATATACTTTTTATCCTCGTCAGAGATATAAAAAGGATCTTGAGGTCGCGTTCCAATAGTATCAATTTCATCTTCCATCCATCTCCATGCAATATCAGGAGAACAAGCTCCAGCACGAGGTGCCCCACAAGGTGCCCCTACAATTAGTTCATCGTCTTGAATTACTAAAGGTGCTGTCTCACAACTGTAGCGGAAACTTTTACCACGGAATATGGTTTTAGGCATACCAGGATTTTCTTTTGCAATCTTAGTAATAGCCCGGGCACGATATGTAGTGATGGTAGGTGTCCATTTCATATAGTTATCTTTCAGTTTCTTTAGACGTTCTGTAATTCCATCTGGAACTCCTCCATCATTATCTCCAGATGCCAAACAAGTGCCAGAGTTTCCTACATCTTTTTTTGTAATTTCTTTTGAAACTCCTTCAAACATCTTCATTAATGATGCTCGTTCTTCTGATGACATACTTTTAGTAGCTTCTGCAAATTTACTTGAAAATTCACGAATATCCATAATTCTTACCTCCAATTATTTCAGATTTTTTATCTGATTTTATAGTCTTTACTGATTGTTTCTATTTTCATCTATTACTTATCATTTTCCATACACATCTACGCGTCTATTTAATCTCTTGGAGAACCTTTTTTAAAATATTCTGCAATATCTGTATGTCCTCCGAATTATACTCTGATAGCTCTTTGGCCACTGGATATGGAGTTTTTTTCTCTACATGTACTCCATTAATAATATCCTCTATATTCCGAACACCATATCCTACTTTTCTGATATAAATAAGATTCATTGGTGAAACATTATCAGAAGTCATTCCGATACCCGCCGATCCACTACCTAAAGTCAAAGCAGGGAACAAATTAGTTGTAGCTCCCATGCTACCAAAGACAGCAGGAGTATTAACAAGCACCCTACCCACTGGTTTTTTTAATGCAAACTGACGAATCACCTCTTCGTCTTTTGAATGCATAACAAGGGTATGTCCATGCCTCTCGCTTAAAAGTAGCTCAATGCACTTTTCACAAGCATGCATCCAATTATCTTCAATGTAGTAAGCCAACACTGGACAAAGCTTTTCTTTCGAATAAGGATTAGTATCGGAAACATATTTCTGCTCAGAAATTAGAAGTACCGTACCCCTAGGAACATAAAAGCCTGCTCTTTTAGCCAATTCTTGTGCGGATTTCCCTATCAATTCTGAGTTCAAACTACCATCAGAATGATAAAAGAGAGAACCTAACTTTTCTACTTCTTCCTCTGTCATAAAATATGCCCCATTACTTTGTAGCTCAAGTTTTACATCAGCTTCAATACAGCCATCTACAACAATAGATTGTTCCGCCCCTGATACAATTCCATTATCAAAAGTTTTACTAGCAATAATATCCCTCACTGCTTGCACAATGTCAGCTGTGCGTTCAATAAATGCCGGTCCATTGCCAGTTCCTCCATAAATCACAGGTTTTCCAGACTTATATGATTCATTAAGCATTCCAGGTACACCTGTATTCATAATCAAGGATGTTGCCTTATGATTCATTAGCTGGCTTGTCCCTGAAGGCGTCACCGTGTGTAAATATGCAAGCGCTCCTGCTGGAAGTCCAAATTCCTCAGCTGCGAGAATCATAATATCAAGTGCCTTGCAAATTGTTTTCTTCGCTCTAGGATGCGGAGAAAAGATAATCGCATTTCCTGATTTGATTGCAATTAACACCTTATAGATGGTAGTGGAAACAGGACTAGTTGCAGGACATAATGCAATAATTACACCCACAGGTACACCTATATCCATGGTTTTGTTCTGAAGGTCCTCATCAATAATACCTACACAACGCATTCCACGAAGTTTAGTGAGTAAATACTCACATGCAAATTGATTTTTGATATATTTATCTTGCCATTTGCCATAATCAGTCTCATCCTGTGACATCTTTGCAAGTTCGCAGGCATATTTACCGATTTCTTCCGCCACATGCTCAACAATTTCATCTAGTTTTTCCTGTGGTAATGTTGCTAGTAGTTTTTGTGCTTCACTGGCATTTTCGGCAAGAATTCGAGATTCTTGGATAGAGATCAAATCATTGTCAATAATATTCATTTCTGAAGCCTCTTTTCATTTTCATTAAATAAATACCGTCATATCAGCCACACATTAAGGATTCAAAGTTTCAAGCGAATAAAGTCCAATAATTTTTTCAAGTTCTTGATGCGGACTTGCAATAACAATTGAGCTATAAACTTCAGCACCCATATCCTCTACAGCTCTTGTACCAGCATCTACAGCAGCTTTACATGCTCCTACATCTCCGCGAACTAACACAGAAATATAACCGGAAGCTACATTTTCGAAACCAATCAATTCAACATCTGCAGCTTTACACATTGCATCTGCAGCCTCCAAAACAAAAACTATACCAAATGTTTCTATTAAACCTAAAGCTCTGTATTTGGTCTTCGGTGATGCCTTCTCAGTATCGCTGAGTTCATATATTGAAACAACTCCTCCAATATCTTTAATGGGACGTGGCATAACATTTTGCGCTGTTAATGTACCTATTGCTGCTGCAGCAACAGCTCCTGCTTCCACAGACGCCTTAACAGCACCAACATCACCCTTTACCATAATTGTAACAAGAGTGGACCCTATGTTTTCATATGCTACCAGATCAACATTAGCTGCCTTAAGCATTTTATCCGCCGCTTCAAATGCAGGAACCATCCCTATTGTTTCAATAAGCCCTAATGCTTCTTCTCCATAATACTTCACTTAATATTCCCCCTTTTATATTGTTTTCGTGGACTTTTTTAATACGCACTCATTAGAAATTTCTTTGCAGAGTTTAATTCATCCTTAGGTTCCTTATAATTCAACTTTACTTAAGCGATACATTATAAAACGTTTTCTTAACAATCCGTTACGACTAAGATACTATCTGTCTATATATTAATAATAACAAAGTAAGACATTTTTTCATGGCATAAAGCGCGTTATTTTACATCATTATATCTACTAATTTTCCGAAGTTTTTGTACTATCGTTACTTTATTGTACTAATAGTACAGAATACTCAGTTAAATCATCATCTATGATGTTAAAATATCGTTAAAATAAGACGAATCCGAAAAATCATTAATCCTTAATAAAATTATTAATTGTAGCTGCGCCTTCATCATTTGCATGATAGTAAATCCTTAAATTACCCGACTTATCCATATCACAACTTTTTTCTTCTATAAGACCATTTGCTTCAGCTGTCATTAAAGCCGAGATAACAGAGTTTTTCTTAAAAGCTTTGAAGTTACCATATTTACCTTTTAAGGCTTCAATAACGTCGTCTGCACATGCTCCTTTAACTTTTGTAAAATGTTTTAAAATAGCATAATTAAGTGGTTTCATACAATTAAGCCTCCCTTTTTTTTAATATATCCAATGGATTCATTGCGATTATCCATATACCAATTGCCATTAATACAGCACAAAACCATGATATTGGGGAAAGTGACCACCCATCTATTCCGAAGCCCACACCAAGTATTAGCCAGCAGAATAACGGTCCGAAGAAAGAGTACGTGCCATTAGTTGCCATACCAAGCGCAACACCAGTCATACTAGAACTCTTATACCAAGTCATATATGAAAGATAAGCACAAAGACCACTAACAATAAACCAAATCATAGCAGGACCACTTGTAAATGCTTGACCAATAACCTGGAATGAAAGACCTGCATTGCCTCCTATTAGAGCTATGATAGGAATAAATATAATTAAATTTGCAAGGCCTGATGTTGTCTGACGAATAGCAATACCAATCTCTGAATCTACCATCGATGTACTATAACCAGCTATACAGCCTTCAATACCCCAGCCAATAGCAGCTATAAATGCAGCTATAATGCCTACCACTACACCTTTTTCTGCACCTCCAGTAATACTTGAAAAGCCAATCAAAGCACTTGCAGAAACACAGATAACAATACCTAAAGTCATACGTTTTGTTAATTCTTGTTTGTATAAAACTCTGCCTAAAATAGCGCCAATAGCTGGGCAAAGGGCAGAAATCGGAACAATTATTGAACCGGCCGTTGCAAGACCAATAACAAAAGCTGAATTGGCAATAGGTCCTCCCAAAAGTGCAGCTAACATAATCATGCGGCCCGGTTTAGTATTAAGAGTTCTAAAGAAATCTCCAAGTTTACCTCTAATACCTGCCATAATTAATGCCCAAACTGCACTTAAAGTATCATTTACGCCACAACCAAGTGCACCAAGTACATATATAACCGCAAATGCAGATAAACCAGCTGTATTTTCACCATACCAATCGCTCCAAATCCCCTTTGACATAGCTAACGCCAAAAATGCCGCAAATATTCCATATGCAACACCTGAGAATAAACCAATTGCAATTCCTTTTCTAAAAAATCCTGATAATAACTTTTTTTTAGCAACGACTATTGCCGCATTATCTGCTACTACTGCTTCCGACATAATATTACCTCCAATATTTTTATTGTTTTACCAAAAGACCTCATTTTAATAAAGTCTTTCAGACCTTTTCGTATATTCTAGATTATGTATTATTAGAACTTGCGATTAATTCTGCCTCCCCCCATTCTTATTCACATATTAATTAGAATCTTTTTTACAGAGCTCTATGCAACTTTAGCTTCTCTAGAACTTAGTTTTGCTTAATCAAGGAATTGTAAAACGTTTTCAGCAATATTATATTACCACCTTAAACTACTAATCACTCTATGTTAATAATAACTGAATAAGGCATTTTTTCATGGCATAAACTTCAATATTTTAATGCATTATATCCGTTTTTTTTTTTTAGTTTTTGTACTATTGTTACTTTATTGCACTAATAGTATTATATTTTAGGCACACAAATACCTAGAATCAAGGAATTGTTGTAGCATATCTAAATGTAATTTCACCACTTAAAAGAGACTACACAACATTTTTGCGTAGTCTCTTTTAATCCCATTGTTTCCTTAATTTGTTTTCACGGTCTTATCTATCGGTCCATTTTTCAATTGGTACAGATTACTCTATTACTGTACGGCTAATGATTTCATCCTGTACTTCCTTGCAAAGTTCAACAAAGAAGGCACAGTAACCAGCAACACGTACAATAAGATCCCGATATTCTTCTGGGTGTAGTTGGGCTTGTTTTAATGTTTTGTTATCGACGCAATTGAATTGCATCTGAGCATTGCCCAAAACGGAGGCGGTACGTAGCAGGGTAATTAATCCCTCCCTGCCTTCCGGAGTATCCAAAGAATTAGCGGTTATTTTAAAATTATGAGCCATGCCAAGACTCATTGATTCAACATTAATCTTGGATACAGACTTAATGGTTGCCGTGGCCCCTTTTTTATCAGCACCCTGAGAAGGACTCATTGCATCAGACAGTGGCAGACCGGAAAGGCGCCCGTTGGGTGTTGCTCCAATCATCCCTCCAAGAGGTGTGTTAAATGACTGGGACAAAGTGCCATGAATCTGTCTTGCATAAAGTGACTTGTGCTGATTGATTCTGTGTTCAGTATAATCGACAATGTCGGCGGCAATTAGATCGGCATAGTTGTCGTCATTACCGTATTTAGGTGCATTAAGGCAGTCACTGAGTATTTGTTCATACCCTTCCCAATTGGCATCAAGGGCATTTTTAATATCTGCAAGCGTATATTTTTTATCATCATAAACAAGTTTTTTAATCGCAGCCATACTGTCAACATAAGTACCCAATCCTGCAAATATTGTTCCCGGCCCTTCATAAAGAACAGCTCCACCGGCAGTCACATCTTTACCGGTTTGCATGCAACCGTCAACAAATAGTGACATATAAGGAGTAGGCGTAACATCTCTGAAAACTTTCTGAATTAGAACAGCACCCCTGGAATTCATTTCCAGCAAATAGTCTAGCTGTCGTTTCACAGCAGCATCAAATTGTTCATAAGTGGTCAATGCCTCTAATTCACCGGTATCCAGCCACTGCTTGCTTCCATAGGACATAAGAGCGCCACGATTGAATACCATTTCAATAGTAATCGGCCATTGTGTAAAGCCACCCGCTGTCCACTGGTGGATACGTCCGGATTTTTGCGGTTCCACACATCCCATAAGGCTATAGTCACGGGCGTCTTCAAAATCAAAGCCTTTCCTGAGCATCATTTTGATATGTGCATCATCAAAATGGCATGCAGGCATACCACCACCAGCTTTGATAATCCCCACAATTTTTTCTAAATAACGATGTGGAGATTGATTGTGGATACGACAGGCAAGAGATGGTTGATAGACTTTAACTCTTTCAACGGCATCCATAATTAGATATGTTAATTCGTTGGTGCCATCTCCCCCCTCACGTTTCAGTCCACCTACACACATATTGATAAAAGGCATATATCCCGCAAAATATTTAGCGCTGGCTTCCGGTGTATACCAAATCATTTCTGAGCATTTGATCATGAAACAACCCATCAATTCAAAAGCCTGCTCTTCGCTTAGCGTTCCATTCTCAATATCTGACGCATAGCAAGGCAACATATACTGGTCAATACGTCCCAGTGATGTACTGCATTGATTCTCTTCCATCAAAAACAGTGACTGTATTGTCCAAATCGACTGCAATGCTTCCTGAAATGTTTCCGGTGGATTAGCCGGCACACGAGCATTGACCTCTGCTATCTTTTCCAGTTCTGCTTTACGCTTTGGATCCTGTTCCTTTTCGGACTGTTCCTGTGCATATGCCGAAAGACGAGCGGCATATGTTAGAATTCCCTCACAGGTTTCTATTGACGCCTGATAAAAGGAAATTTTATCCTTGTCTTCGGCTCTGTCAGTGGATGATCCGGCAAGATAAGCTTCTGCTTCAGCTTTTACGCCGCAAATGCCCTTTTTAAAAAGGATGATATCATAGCCCGGACTAGTATCCCCGCCACCACTTGTCATGTGGTAGGTCAAATCACTTATGCACGCTTCGGCACCGAATTCTCACAAATCTTCTTTACGAAAAGCTTTCTCGCATTCCTCCGCTAGAGATTTACCTTCCCAAAATGGGAACAATTCCTCTTGCATAATCTTCTTGTCTTCCTCGCTGATAAAGTAAGGATCCTGTGATCTAGTGCTGATGGTGTCAATTTCATCACGAACCCACTCCCATGCGGTATCTGGCGAAAATGAACCGGCCCGAGGTTTGCCACAAGGGTGGCCGACAATAAGCTCTTGTTCTTGTATAAGCATCGGAGCAGTTTCACATGCTCTCCTGAATCCTTTGGCCCTGAGCACGTTCCTTGGAAGATCAGGATACTTTTTTGCAATTTCGGTAAACGCCAAGGCACGACCAATGGTAATGCTTGGCTTTGCATTAAAATATGCATCTTTAAGATGTTGAAGACGTTTAGGTAAATCTGACTTATTCTGTGTCATAATATTCCTCCTCTAAATTCTGAGTACTCCCGGAAACTCTATACTTTCAAAATTTCCTATTTGTAAACATTTTCATGTTACATTAATCTTAACCCAATGAGTCTTTTAGTTATGGCATAAACCACAGCACTTTTTTTGTATATTCACCTTCAATTTTTGATGTTATTGTACTATCGATATTTTCTTGCACTAATAGTATGAATTTTGATTTTTTTAACCCAAAAGCAACGAAAACACGTGGCTTCAATACTTTTATGGTGAAAAGTTGAATTGTAAAACAAACAAAGGGCTATCGCAGAAAATCACGACAGCCCCTTTCTTAATGCATTTATTTCTTGAAAACACTTGCGAATTGGGAATGGTATTATATCTTTTTTTTCTATCTATTATTGTTTTTTGAAATCGAACATGATATTGTAAATATATATATTCCATTAGCCTTAGGAGGTAACATTTATGAAAAGAAAAGACTTTATTCTTGCCGTATTAGTCGTAATAGTTTGGGGTGCAAATTTCACAGTAATTAAAATAGGTTTAGGCGGTGTCCCCCCAATGCTACTTATTACTTTAAGGTATACGTTAGTTGCATTTCCAGCCGTGTTTTTTATCAAACCACCTAAAATGCCGCTAAAAGATATCCTCCTATATGGATTTACAGTTGGAGTAGGTCAATTTGGTTGTTTGTTTTATGCCATGCATATTGGAATGCCAGCTGGACTCGCATCTATAATAGTTCAATTACAAGCATTTATATCTCCACTTTTAGGATATTTATTATTAAAAGAAAAACTCAAAATTAACCAATTAGTAGGTTTTTTAATTGGAGCTTTAGGACTACTTGTCATAGGAGTTGCTTCAAGTACCCATGGAATAACATCGATACCCACTGCCGCAATTTTACTTACAATATGTGCTCCTATATTTTGGTCTATTTCAAATATTCTAGCTAAAACTGCATCAAAAAAATCAATAGAAAAAGGTGAACAACTTGATATGTTAAGTTTAGTTGTATGGGGAAGTCTTGTACCCCCAATTCCTACTTTAATCCTAGCATTATTAATTGATTCTCCACAAACTCTTATTAATTCAATGTCTAATTTAAATATGATGTCCATATTTTCAGCTCTTTATTTAGCTTTTGCATCAACACTATTTGGATATGGATTTTGGAGTATTTTAATATCTAAATATCCAATTAATAAGATTTCACCATTATCATTATTAGTTCCAATAACTGGCCTATTTACAGCTGGAATTGTTTTATTAGAAAAACTCTCTAAACTACAATGGCTAGGGGTTTCTGTTATACTAATTGGGTTAATGGTTACAAATTTAGATGTTAAACAGATTATAAATATGATTAATAAAAATAAAACAATAGAAATAGAATAATTTTTCTTAAATTTTTTACTTAATTTTCAACTAGAATGATTAGATTAAGGTGTGAAAGGGGGGGGAATGCAGCTAAAATAGTGACTAGACCAGAAGGTGTAATATATCCTATTTGGCTTTCCACATCTGCAGAGATGATGCTACAGCCTATAGAGGATACTATTATTCTTGTTATAGAAGTAGATAGAAAAGATGTTATCTATACTGATGTGAACAAATGGGGTT
>JAENWI010000525.1 GCA_016650115.1 Peptostreptococcaceae bacterium
GACGCATGACAGCCATGAGGATGAATCCAAGAGTAAGCAACATCCACGAAAAATTAAATTTGGTTACCCGGGTAAGTTTTATAGCCACACCTACAGCAAAAAACTGGAGGACAATCGCTATCACGAATAATATTTTAAGTATCATCAGCTGAATTTTAGAATGTTCAAAGGTACATTTGGTGACGACCATTTCAAATCGGATTGACCGATAATACACCTAATTTTCCGTAAATGTTGGTCTTATTGGTAGGATTCTCCAGATCTCGTTCAATCAAATGCTGAAAAAATGCAAAGCCAGCGGTATAATGCCCAATCAACTATCGATTACATTTTAGTAAGTTATTACTTGAAAAACATACCAAAATGTAGGATACTATTCGGCTCATTGAGTTCTGTATGCAGCAAATCAGTGTGGTAGGTTTTGTGGTATGGGGATTGAAACAGGCCAGACAATAAATTATATAAAGGAATCGAATATTGAATTAAACAGATACAGCTATGAAAATTATTATACCTGTTGTAGATAACAATGGTTCGGTAAATTTTAAGCGGCAATTTTGCCATAATCCAATAGTTCTTTGACAATTTTTTGATTTTTAGCAGTGTTCGGGTTAATAGCGAACCTGCACATAAATCGTTCGAGCATCAAAGTATTGTTTAACAGAGTTTTGTAATCAGCCATTGAGAATGGTTTACGTGTTTCATTTTTGTTAGACAACCAGTCTTGTTTGGCTAAATTAACCGCTGTAAGTGCTGCGTTAAAATGGAAATCAAGCTTGTTTTTGCTTCTCGCCTGACAGGTAGTAAGTCCGGTAAACTGCTTGGCATCCCGATATAAAAATTCGATCTGGAAACGAGAACGGTAATAACGAACAATTTTTACGCCCTCCTGTTCTAAATCGGTTGAGAAGTATAATTTCCGGGCTATCTCTTTCCCATCTTTAAAGAAAACAGCAACAGCAAGTTTTATATCTCTTTTGAATGCCTTGGAGTTAACAACAGCAGAATAGATTTTAATTTCTTCGGTTGCCAGAACTAAGGAAAAGTAATTGGTATC
>JAENWI010000356.1 GCA_016650115.1 Peptostreptococcaceae bacterium
ATACCTTAAATCCGCAAGTAGTTAATTTATCATTTTAAAATCAATTTTGTAGGGTAAATTTAACGTTTTGCTATACTATTCCGGTTATATTTTTATTGATTTTCCTGATTTTGATCCCGTCGCTTGGCTGTTTTAGTTTTTTCTGGGCAACGTTTAATTTTTTAGGCTTGGATTTACAGCGAATAGCGATTTTAGGGCGATTCCGGGCTGCAATTGAGCGTACCTGTCCCATAAGGCTGCAATTTACCGGTGTTTTAAATTACTAAACCAGAAGATGGTACGGTTTTTCCGTGAATAGTTTGAGTATTTTTTGCCTTCCCCTTCGGATCCATTTAAAGGGAACCGTCACAAATCGGAATATGAATTTTTTTAGCCTGAAATAGGGTTTTACGAAAGAAACTTTTTTGGATATTCTCTCCAAGAGAATCAAATAGAAATTCCTGCACATAGCTGTCAAGATCATATATACCGTATTTTCCTGTAAAAAAGAAAAAGGCAGGTTCTTCCATCCAAAGTCATTGTTCATCTCATCGAATATCTTTTCGACTGCGCCCCTTTGGTTGTAATATTCTATAATTCCTTTGTTGGTGGAAGCCCAGTCGTTGGTCGCTATTGCCCTGTAGGTAAAATCATCGCCAAAAAAGGCATCTGTTTGTCCCGTTTTGTTTTTTTGCCTGCTTACCACGTACCGATAGGTTTTTTCGCCCCCAAAAGGAATGTAGTCTATACTGCAAACCTCCACGTCGAACAGACCTATCCGCACGGTTTCCCACTCTTTTACTTCCTTTATCCGGTTGGAAAGCTCCCCGCAGCGCTGCGCCCTGATATAAAACCTTTTACAGTTGACCTCAACCGTTTCTATAATTTCTTTTGTAAAGGAGCCACAGTCCATGCGGCTTCTGTCAATTCGAATATTTTTGCTTTCTAACATTTCATAAGCCGCCTGCAGCGTTTCGGCTTGTTTGAATTTTACGTTACTGTTGCCATTCCTGTTTTCAATATACACGATTTTTTTGCCAATACTGGCCACCCCAGGGAAATAACCTTGTTTCATTTTGTATCCCTTTTTGGAATCGTATTTTTCGCACGGGATGAATTGGTGGTCAAAATCAAAATCATAAAACCGATTTGGTTGTAACGTTTTTGATTGCAGCAACATATCCAGATTCAATTCATTGAGTATTGGGTGTTTGCTGATGTCATTTACCGAACCAGATTTCCCGATATAGATTTCCTTGTCAATGGCCAAAGATTTTTGGATGCGCAGCAGCGTGTCTGGTGAACATACCTGAAGGTTTTCAATTTGCAGGAACTCCTCTTTTAGGTTTGTGCTAATGTCTTCTGCACAATCCCCGCCCGCAAAAATAATCGCCCAAAGGCTTTTTATTGCATCGCTGAAGCTGAATACCGCTTGTGGCGGGCGCTCTCCAAGATGTTTTGTGATCAGAACAGGAAGTTGTAATTGGTCAAATTCGGCTGAAATAAAATTAAGCCCACCAAAAGATTTGATATTGTCGTTAGAAGTTGTAATTTTCATCTGCTAGAATGTTTCACCTAAATTGGTGAAAATAATTGAAAGTGAAAAGTCTTTAAAGCATTAGTTTTACTGACTTTTCAACTTTCTTTTCAACATGCACTTGCGGATTTAAGGTA
>JAENWI010000516.1 GCA_016650115.1 Peptostreptococcaceae bacterium
AAACAAAAAGATATCGATGGCGGCTTTCAACCATCTTACAAAAAGAAAACGACTACTTGAATTCGTAGTCGTTTCTGTCGTTTCTATTGTCGTTTCTATTGTCGTTTTAATTATTGAGGTTCCATAACTAATAATTAAAATCACTAGAACATTACAGAATAAGTCCCCACTGTTGTTGACTGTTCATATGCCACCACTGCCAGTTTCAGTGTAAGCAGATTTTGAGAATACTGCAACTGGGCTGAAAATGATCCTGCCTGAGCAAGCTGAACATCTGTAAGGGTCGCCATTCCCATGTCGTACTGTAGTTTTGCAAGTCTGAATGTTTCAGCCGCTTTATCTGCAGACAGCATGCCAAAGTCAACATTAGCCTTTGAGTTAAGCATATCCATATATTTTCTTCGAACTTCAAGCTCCATTTTTGCCGGCATTTCCTTGTAATTTTTTTGTGCCAGCATTAAATCAGCCTCAGCCTGATGATAATAGGTTGAATTATGTGCATAGCTGTTTCCAACTTCAATCAGGTTTAGTTCCTTATACTTCAATGTAAAAGCTGCCCCCGTTATTTCATTTCTGTTCTTTACTGCCAGAGCGATAGCATTTACCAATGAAATTTTTGATATTTCCGTTACTGCCATACTGTCCGTAGGCATTACGTTCTGCATAACCGGGAAGTCGAAATATATGTTGTAGCTCATTCTTGCTAGAGCTTCTCTGCTTTGTGCGGCGGCCAGGTCAACGCTTGCCTGATTATGTGAAATCTCTGCTTGCAGCACATCCTGGTTTGATACCACACCAAGTCTGAATTTTGTATTTGTATTTTTAAGTATTGTCTCTTGAGTCGCCAGGTTGTCTTTGCTTATATTTGTTGCCTCTATCGCCTGCTTTAACTCAAAATATGTCTTTACTGCATCTGAATTCAGTACATTTATTTCTGCATCATAATTATTAGCTGACTGGGTCAATGCGAAATTAGCTGCCATACTTGCCATTTCCTTTTGTGTTCTTGATCCAGTTATCTCTCCAAATGCTGTCATTGTGCCGTCTCTAACTTTTCTGTAAGAGCTGAA
>JAENWI010000077.1 GCA_016650115.1 Peptostreptococcaceae bacterium
AAGTCCCATTTCTGCCATACGTCCTTTAAGAAGGTCAATACGCTCTTCTCTCTGGCTTCCGCCAATAATCTCTCCCACGCCTGGAACTAAAAGGTCCATGGCAGCAACGGTCTTGTTATCATCGTTCATTCTCATATAGAAGGCTTTAATATCCTTCGGATAATCTGTTACAAATACAGGCTTCTTGAAAATTTCTTCTGTGATGTATCTCTCATGCTCGGTTTGAAGGTCAATTCCCCATTTCACAGGAAATTGAAATTCTTTGTCTGATTTTAAAAGCATTTCAACAGCTTCAGTGTATGTAACCCTTGCAAAATCATTGGTTATAATTGCATTCAATCTGTCAATCAGACCTTTATCTATGAAATTATTGAAAAATTCCATTTCCTCAGGTGCTTTTTCCATAATGAAATTAATGATGTACTTAATCATAGCCTCAGCAAGCTCCATATTATTCTCAAGGTCTGCGAAAGCAACTTCAGGTTCTATCATCCAAAATTCAGACGCGTGTCTTGCCGTGTTAGAATTTTCAGCTCTGAAGGTTGGTCCAAAAGTATATACATTTCTGAAAGCCATGGCAAATGTTTCAGCCTCAAGTTGTCCGCTTACTGTCAGGCTTGTTTCTTTTCCAAAAAAATCTTCGGTATAGTTTATATTTCCCTTATCATCTTTTGGCGGGTTATTCATATCCAGAGTAGTTACTCTAAACATTTCTCCTGCACCCTCGGCATCACTTCCTGTAATTATTGGTGTATGCACATAGACAAAATTATTCTCTTGAAAAAACTGATGAATTGCATAAGCTACCAGAGATCTCACTCTGAAAACAGCAGAAAAAGTGTTACTTCTAGGTCTCAAATGGGCAATTTCTCTAAGAAATTCCAAACTGTGCCTTTTCTTTTGAAGGGGATAATCAGAATCGGAATCCGCTTCAACAACGACTTCTAAAGCCTTTATTTCAAAAGGCTGTTTTGCTTCTGGCGTCATTAAAAGCTTCCCTTTTACCATCAAGGCAGCCGCTATCGGTGCTTTTGATATTTCTTCAAAGTTGGCAATAATTTCTTCTTCATATACAACCTGGACTGATTTAAAAAATGACCCGTCATTTATCTCAACAAATCCAAATTTATTTGAACTTCTATTGGTCCTGATCCATCCTCTAATTATTACTTCCTGATCCGCATACTTTTCAGTATTTCTGAATAGTTGCCTAAGCTGAATGTCATTCATCTTGTTTCTCTCCTTTTCCTAAAGAAAAGTTTGCCGAAGCAAACTTTTCTGGTATTTTTATAATGGTTTCATGGTTGGGAACAGAATAATATCTCTGATGGAAGGGGAGTTTGTAATCAGAATGATAACTCTGTCAATCCCTATTCCCAGGCCTCCTGTAGGAGGCATTCCAACCTCTAAAGCATTTACAAAATCTTCATCCATTGGGTGAGCTTCTTCGTCGCTCCCGTCATCCAATTGTGCCTGCTGTTCTTTAAACCTTTGGTACTGATCAATTGGATCATTTAACTCGGAGAAAGCATTCGCCACTTCCCAGCAATTAATGTAAGCTTCAAATCTTCTTGTGATTCTTGGATCAAGCGGGTCTCTTTTTGAAAGCGGTGATATTTCCACCGGATGACCAATAACAAATATTGGTCCTTCCAGGTGCTTTTCACAGTACTCTTCAAACAGTGCTGCGATAACCAAACCTCTTGAGATGGTTTTTGCATTTTCCAGTTTATATTTTTTCGCAACTTCTCTTGCCTGCTCATCTGTTTGAACTTCATCAAAGTCTACGCCAACCCACTTTTTGACTGCATCCTGCATGGTTATTCTGGCCCATGGCGGTTTCACATCAAACTGTTTACCCTGATATTCAATAACAGTAGTGCCATTCACCTTCATGGCTGCTGCTGCAATGACATTCTCAGTAATATCTATCATATCTTCCATGTTGCCATATGCCTGATAAAGCTCCATAGACGTAAATTCCGGATTATGGTTTCTATCCATTCCTTCATTTCGGAACATTTTTCCCATTTCATAAACTCTGTCAAGTCCGCCGACAATCAGTCTTTTCAAATAAAGTTCATTTGAGATTCGAAGCTTCATGTCAATGTCCAGGGTGTTGTGATGTGTTTCGAAAGGTCTTGCATTCGCTCCACCGGCAATTGTTGTCAGTATAGGCGTGTCAACTTCCAGAAAACCCTTTTCTTCCTCTAAATATCTTCTTATTTCTTTAATAATACTTGCTCTAGTGATAAATGTCTCTCGAACTTCAGGATTCATAATAAGGTCAACATATCTTTGACGATACCTTATATCCAGGTCCTTTAATCCCTGGAATTTATTAGGAAGCACCTGCAGTGATTTTGTCAGTAATGTAATCTGGCTAATCTTAATTGAAACTTCACCATGCTTCGTTGTAAAAACATTTCCTACAACACCAACAATATCTCCAATATCATAGGTTACAAAAACCTCATATTCTTCAGGTGTGATAACATCCTGTCTTATATAGCATTGTATTCTTCCCATTTTGTCTTGAATATCAATAAATGAAGCTTTTCCCATATGACGATTGGCCATGATTCGTCCCGCACAGGTGACCGTTTTGCCTTCGTATGCTTCATAATTATTTTTTATATTCATGCTATGGGCATCAACAATCCATTCCTCAATCAAAAAAGGATTTCTTCCCATATCTTGAAGTTTTTTCAGTTTTTCTCTTCTAATCAGTCTTTGTTCATTTAACTTTTCTTCAGAAAACTCTTCAACTTCTTCTGCAGCATGTATTTTTTTTGTTTCCACATTAGTCATTTCTGCTCCTTTATTTATATATATCTAAAATCTGATAGTGTTTTGTTCCTTCTAAAACCTGAATTTCAACTTTTTCTCCTTTTTTCCTGCCCAATAGTGCATCACCAACCAGTGATTCATTTGAGATTCTGCCTTCGAAAGGGTCCGCCTCAGTTGATCCAACTATTATATATTCGAACTCTTCCTTAGTCTCAATTAATTTAACCTTGACTTTGAGCCCAATGCTGACTCGATCATTGCTAATTTTACTTTCATCTATTATCTTTGCTTTACGCATCATATTTTCTAATTTGTGTATTCTCTCTTCTAATTCAGCCTGCTCATTTTTTGCAGAGTCATACTCCGAATTTTCAGAGATATCTCCATATGAAATCGCTTCTTTAATTCTTTCAGAAACTTCATTACGTTTTACTGAAACAAGGTCCTCATGCTCAGCTACTATTTTATCGTACCCCTGTTTGGTTAGTAGAATTTCATCTGTCATAATAATTTCTCCTTTCGACCTATTGTCGTATCGGTATATTATAAATTATACTTGGTCCTTTGTCAATTGGTTTGACTTATCAATTGAAGTGCTTTAATGAGCAACCGGTAGAAAAAATCCATAAAAATCTGATATGCTGCAGCTGCCTTTGGTCTCGAAAAAATCCAGACTGAAATAACAGCTAATGTTAAAATTATCAGATAGGTCAGCCCGTCCTGTCCGTTGAAAATTCCATTTGCCATTACAATATAGCGAATAACAATGTGCAAAATATATACAGATAGGGTATTTTGACCGACTGTCACCAACCAAGTCTTCTTTTTAGGTGTTAAAATCAGGAATACACCAATCCAGCAAAGTGCTGCAATTGATAAAATGATTCTTACACTGGTTCCTTCTAAATTATTCAGGCCTATATTAATATATGCCGTTTTAAAGTACCATGCAGAAAGTGGAATTGCATTATAATTTGATATAAATACTGAAAAAGCGATTAGAATGATTCCTGTCAATATTCCAACCGCTTTTGGTATACGCTGTATCTTCTTTAAATGCTTTTTTTCACAAAAATAACCCAATAAGAAAAATGGTAGGAAACCAAAAATTCTGCCTAATGCCAGGGTTACTCCTAAGAAGGGAATAAGCCCAGCTATAAGTGAAATAAAGATACTTATTGGCAGAATATATTTAATTTTAGCCAGATCTTTAATAAAAAATCTGTACACAAACATATTTAAAAGATACCAGAGTGCCATAGTAGGCACTGTCATATTAATGGAAGCATTGCCATAAAGGGCATATCTGATGATATACATGATAGGCATCAACACTAAATAGGGGAGCAGAAAAGTTTTAAGTGCTGTATTTCTGCATTTCTCCACATTCTTAGAAAAGTAACCAGCCACGAATAAGAAACCTTGCATAATAAAAGAAAAGGAAATAATATAAATTATCCCCCCAAAAGTTCCCATGTCAAAAGTCGCACTTGTACTGATATAATGGCCAAGCACTACGAAAAAAATCAGAATTGCCTTCATATTATCAAACAAATAATCTCTCTTCATTTTTCTACCTATTTTTGACTTCCTGAAGCAATTCTTTCATGGCAGTTGTATCTTTAACTGTGTTGATTGCTCTTCTGATATCTGCTGATCCTCTGATTCCTTTTAAATACCAGGCAACGTGCTTCCGCATTTCCCGCACCGCTACATATTCACCCTTCGCTTCAATGACGTAATCTAAATGCCTGAGTATAATTAAAATTTTCTCTTCGAGGGTGGGTTCTTTCGGTTTTTCCAAACCTGACCACAAAGCTAAAGCATCCCGAAATATCCATGGGTTTCCCATGGATCCCCTGGCTACCATGACAAAATCACAGCCCGTTTCCTCCATTAATTTTATAGCATCCTCCCCGGAAGCTATGTCACCATTCCCAATAACGGGTATTCTGACACTTTCTTTCACCTGTCTGATTATATCCCAGTTTGCTTTCCCGCTGTAATACTGTTCCCTTGTTCTTCCATGAACAGCAACCGCAGATGCTCCCCCAGCCTCAATAGCCTTCGCAACTTCAACGGCATTTATACTGTTTTCATCCCAACCTATTCTTATTTTTGCAGTCACCGGCTTATTTGAAATTTCCGCTGCAGCTTTTATCAAATCATAAATCAAATCCGGGTTTTTAAGGAGAGCTGACCCTTCTCCATTTCTAACCACCTTTGGCACCGGACATCCCATATTAATATCCAGTAATACATTTTCTCTGTTAGACAAAGTCTTTGCTGTAAAACTGATTATCTCCGGTTCACTGCCGAAAATCTGGAAAGCAACGGGTTTTTCTTCTTCAAGAATCTCAAGAAGCTTCTCCGTGTTCTTGTCTTTGTAATACAATCCCTTACCGCTTACCATTTCTGAATACACTAAACCAGCTCCCTGTTCTTTGCAAATTCTTCTAAAGGAAGAATCTGTAATCCCTGCAAGAGGTGCAAGAAAAAAAGGGTTATCTAGAATCACCTCACCTATTTTTAAAGTACGCACTTTTTACTGGTCCCTCTATTCTTTTCATAAATCATCTGAAGTCCCTCCAGCGTAAGAAGCTTATCAACACTGTCTATGCATTCTATACCTTTTTCAATAAGTGTTGCAAGGCCTCCCGTGGCAATAACCTTGGGTACTTTACCTGATGGTGAAATATTCTGAAGCTCAATTTTCATTTTTTTCACAATAAAATCAACCATTCCCATATGCCCATAAACTAAACCTGACTGCATACTTTCTATGGTATTTTTGCAAATCACCTGGCCAGGACTTTCCAGTTCCACTCTGGGCAGTTTGGCGGTTTTTTCAAACAATGCATCTGACGAAATTTTAATGCCTGGAGCAATGGTTCCCCCAAGATATTCAGCATTTTCAGTTATGGCACAAAAAGTGGTTGCTGTACCAAAGTCAATTATTATTAAAGGGCCACCATATTTGGTGAGCCCTGCGACAGCATTAACAATTCTGTCGGCACCAACCTGCTTTGGATTGTCATATTTAATCGTCAGTCCTGTTTTTATCCCTGGTCCAATCACTATTGCCCTTTTATTAAAATATTTCATCGATAAATGCTGTAATGTGTAAAGCACCGAAGGGACTACCGTAGATATGATCACATCTTTTATGTCTTTCATATCCAACCCTTCATAATTAAAAAGTTGATTGACAATCATCCCGTATTCATCTGCGCTTTTATTATTATCTGTCTCAAGTCTCCAGTTTTGAATTAATTCCCCGTCTTTAAACACACCAAGAACAATATTAGTGTTCCCCACATCAAACGCTAGTAGCATGGTTTTTCTCCTTCGCTCTGCTTTTAAATTTCAGTGATAATTTTTCGTATAAAAATATGAAATAAAAAAGGCTAAACCGGCAGACTGCTTCGTTCATTGGAAGCGCAGCTATTTCAGTTTAACCTAATAGTCGATTCTTATTTTAAAGTAACCAAAACATCTCCTGTATTGACTGCCGCGCCCTTTGCAACTGAAATTGATTCTACAGTACCTGCATGAGGTGCCATGATTTCATTTTCCATTTTCATTGCTTCAAGGATTAGAAGGACATCCCCTTCTTTAACAGCCTGTCCTGCAGTGGCAACTACTTGCCATATTGTTCCTGGCATTGGTGAGGAAATCACAGTTGAACCTGCTGATGGTGCTGCCGCTGGTGCTGCTGCCGCTGGTGTTGCTGCGGCTGGTGCTGCTGCGGCTGGTGTTGCTGCGGCTACTGGTGCCACTGCCGCTACTGGTGCGGCTACGCCCCCCGCCTCTTCTACTTCTACTGCATATGTCGTTCCATTTACCGAAATATTATATTTTTTCATCATTTATCTCCTTTATTA
>JAENWI010000274.1 GCA_016650115.1 Peptostreptococcaceae bacterium
GCAAATCACGCAAATGGCTCAAATGGCCTCAAAAGCCCAGGATTATATGCATTAACTCAAAATCATAAACATATGCCGGAAATGATAAAAATCTCCGGACTGAGCAAGTCTCCTGCCTTTATACCTATTATCAGTAATTATTACAGCGGAATGCTTGTAACAATACCAACAGAGGTTAAAATGATGGCAAAAGGATATCATATAGAGGAAATTGAGAGACTTTTCAAAGAATTTTATTTAGATGAGATGCTGGTTAAAGTATCCACATTAGATTCTGAAGAAAAAAAAGGAATGCTTTACGCTAATAAAATGGCAGGGCGGGACGATATGGAAATCCTGATTTACGGGAATGAAGAAACAATCGTAATAAGCAGCAGATACGACAACCTGGGAAAAGGTGCTTCAGGAGCAGCGATTCAGTGTATGAATATCATGCTTGGGATAGAAGAAACAACCAGTCTGGTGAAAGGAAATAATCATGAATAAAAATAATATAAAGAAAAACAAAGATAAAATTTTCGTTGGAGAAGCCGTTAATATGTTTTTTATTGAAGGTGGAGTCTGTGCCCCAAAAGGATTTAAAGCATCTGGAGTTCATTGCGGAATGAGAAGAAATAAGAGAAAAAAAGATTTAGCCTTAATCGTCAGTGATGTAATGTGCAATGTGGCCGCGGTTTATACAACGAGTAAAATCAAGGGAGCGCCGATTGCTGTTACTAAGGAAAACATTAAAGACGGGAAAGCAAAGGCAATTATCTGCAATAGCGGTAATGCGAATACATGTGCACCCAACGGAATAAAAATAGCAGAAGATACCTGTAAAATATTAGGATTGGCTCTTGGTATAGACCCAAAAGACGTGCTTGTAAATTCAACCGGCGTAATAGGGGAAGAGATGCTTATAACTCCATTTGAGACAGGTATACCACAGCTAATAGAAAAGCTGTCATATGAAGGATCAGAAGCGGCGGCAAAAGCAATTATGACGACTGACACAATTAAAAAAGAACTGGCCACAGAGTTTTTTCTTGGGGACAAGAAATGCAGAATAGGCGGCATTGCAAAAGGCAGCGGCATGATTAATCCCAATATGGCTACCATGCTTTGTTTTATAACGACAGATGTGGCAATTACCAGTGAAATGCTTCAAAAAGCACTTGATAATGATATTAAGGATACATTTAACCAAATAAGCATAGATGGGGACACCTCTACAAACGACACAGTTGCAGTTATGGCAAACGGCATGGCTGGAAATGAAATGATAGATTGTGATAATGCGGATTTCCAGGAATTCTGTAAAGCATTGTACTTTTTAGACCATCAATTATCCAGAAATATTGCAAGAGACGGAGAAGGTGCAACAAAACTGATTGAATGTGTAGTTAAGGGAGCACCAGAAATAGAAACTGCCAGAATTGTATCAAAAGCGGTCATTGAATCAAATCTTTTAAAGGCAGCTATTTTTGGAGAGGACGGTAACTGGGGAAGAATCATTTGTGCCATGGGATATGCAAAAGTGGATTATAACATTGATAAAACCGATATATATCTAACCTCGGAAAAGGGAACGATTCAGGTTTGTAAAGATACTGTCTATTTCAAACATAATGATAAGAAAGTGAGCCAAATACTTTCCGCAGAAGAGGTTAAAATAATTATTGACCTAAATCTGGGTCAACATGAAGCAACAGCATACGGATGTGATTTGACCTATGATTATGTGAAAATAAATGGGTCGTATAGGTCATAATTAGTTTATTTGTAAGAAAATAAATATAATGCGGAAATAAACATAATGTGGAAACATATGTATTTCAAGTAAAAAGGAGAATAAAAATGAAAGTTGGCAAGGATATAAGCGCTCAAATTTTAATAGAGGCATTACCCTATATACAGAAATTTAACAATAAAATCATAGTAATAAAATACGGCGGGAATGCTATGATAGACGAACGTTTGAAAAAAGCGGTTATGAGAGACCTCGTTCTGTTAAACATAGTAGGCATAAAAGTTGTTCTTGTACATGGCGGGGGTCCTGAAATTGAGCAGATGCTGAAAAAGCTGTCCATGGAAGCCAAGTTTATCAATGGACTTAGATATACTGATGAAGACACCTCCGAAATTGTGCAAATGGTCCTTGCCGGCAAAGTCAACAAACAGCTTGTATCTCTCATTCA
>JAENWI010000060.1 GCA_016650115.1 Peptostreptococcaceae bacterium
CCAGGAGCAACGATCGGAAAAATTGATTTGGAATATGATGATGGTAAAGTTAAATATGAGGGTGAAATGTATTTAAACAACCTTGAATATAAATTTGAAATTGATGCTGTTACTGGAGCTATTTTAGATTGGGAATCGGATTCTAATGATGATTCGGACAGTGATGATGAAGAAGATTCAGCTGATGATGCTGAAGATACTGAAGATGCAACTGATGATTAAGAATCTAAGGATTAGTCTTTTTTAAAATTGGAAAATTTGTTTCTGACAAGAACAAATCATAATATGATCAAATGAAAAAATATGTAAAGATTAATAATATAGTGGACCGCCAGGTTGAAGCAGTGAAATGCTCCAACCTGGCGGTTTTGTGCTGTGCATATGTACAATTTGTGCAGGTAGACCCTCAATTTATGGCAAGTAAACTTTGCTAAATGACAAGTTAGCTTGCCATTGATTTTCAAATGTGATTTTGTTTCATTGTAAGGTGGTGAGGATGTGAAGGACAACGGAAAATTTAAAAACCGTTTGAGGCTTGCCCGGGTGGTAGATGAAAGAACGAGAAATGTGGTGAATCAAGGGGATGCCTATACAGGCCGTTTCATGCTGTTTGCAGTACTTCTCGATGTGGTTTTCAGAGGTTTCATGAGCAGTACCCCTTTTATTGCAGAAAACTGGGACTTAATGGCTATTGTCATAATTGGCGGGTTTATTTCTACTGCATATCAAATCAAAAGCAAAGTTCTGTTCAACCGCCCGTTTGCTCCTGGTTTTATATTTATTCTGTCGTTAATGGCAGGATGTGCTGCTATTGCATTTGTTGCAATGCGTGTTGTGCTAAAATAATTTAATTGAGGGAATCGAGGGAATCATTTTACTTGCTGGTTAGATTATACTGGAATATAATCATTGTATGGAGGGAGCTTCCTATGGAAAAGGTGATTATCAGCGGGGTGCCGCTAAAATACATTGAATTCTATTTGGCTGAGATTGCAGACAGCATTAAACCAGGAGGGCTTTATGTTGGCCCGGACTGGGAAATTCAGGTTGTGTGCATGAAGGATAAGCGATTCCGTAATATTACTATTCCTCAAACAAAGATTATCTTTATCAGTGATGCAGACACCTTAGAGGGGCTTGTTCACAGATTTCGTATGAAATTTATGTCGGCTGGGGGCTGAAAACTAAATATGAGCAGATGTAAAAAGTAAAGGAGCGGAAAATTATGAATGGAACATTTAGAAAAGATGTTAAACCAGGAATTAAAGTAATGGTTGTACAAAAAGAAGATCAGCGAACGGGGAAATTAACCGAGGGAATTGTAAAAGATATTCTTACTAACTCACAAATGCATCCACATGGCATAAAAGTGAGATTAGAAAACAATATCGTCGGGCGAGTTCAGCAAATTCTATAAAGAAAGGTAGAAATTCAAGTCACTGATTCGGGAAAAGGTCTATAAGAATGGAGAATTTTCGCTCAAACCAGCAAATAAGGTATATACTAAAGGTAGAAGTGAAAATATCAATAAAGGAGAGTTGATTCTTATGGCAAAGGAAAAAGAGATTAGTAGTGAACTGGCAAAAAAAATTGGAGAAGTACTTGGTGTAGACTGGAGTAGGTTTAATATACAGCAATTTAAAAAAGGGATGAATGTTGAACTGGAACATGGGAAACGATATGCTGCTACAAATGTAACAGATGATGACCCTTTATTCACAGGGAAAATTGCACTGGCGCATCTAAACGAGTTTTCAGATTATTATATTAGACTTGAAAAAATGGAAGATGAAGCAGGAAAATACTGGGCGAGCAGATAAGGTTCAGTATGAAGAATTGACAGACAGGTTTCCCGATTAGGTAAGTATTTAGATTAGAAAATTATTCGGATTAATTAAGTATTCAGAAATTAATTAAAGTAAAACGCCCCCTATTTTGTTTTGGCATAGTAGGGGGTTTTTTATTATCAAATATTATAGTAAGGATATAATTAAAATGTTACAATAAGTGTAAATGAATATTAATTACTCAATCTTTATTTGCAGGCATTAACAGAACTGTCATGATTGATTAAATATATTAGAATTGATGGAAGGGGAAAGGAAATTGGCATATATTAACGAACCTGGAAAAATCCCGATTTTACTCAAATTTGGTATATATATTGCCGAAAAGAAGACCGGCAAAAAGATGGAACCCGCAAGGATACTTGCCTGGTATCCGAAAGCAGCTTTAAGTTCCGGTATTTTGGAGTCAATGGTGGCACATGATGAAGAAGGCCTCAACAAAAGGATTCTTCAGTTAATCAGGATGCAGGTTTCCATATTGGTCAACTGCAGTTTTTGTATTGACATGAATGGTAATGAATTCGAAAAACAAGACATAAGTGTCGAAGAGGTGGAAGTGCTTCAAGGAACCAGAAACGCAGAGGATGTGGTTACTTTTACGCCTCAGGAACGCATAGCTATTCAATATACGAAAGAACAAACCAATACCCCTATAGATGAAAATATAAGTACAATAGAGTTAATGAAACATCATTTTAATGAGAGGCAATTTGTAATAATTGTATCAACCATTGCACAGGTGAATTACTGGGCAAGACTTATAAAAGGATTTGGAATACCACCTGCAGGGTTTCGTGAGGATTGTAGCATAAATGGTAAATAACAGGAGGAAACAAAATGACAAAATCAAAAATAACATCTGGCAGATATGAATTCATTGGCAAATTAGAAAAAGAACTGGCTCCTAAAACCTGCGAGGTGTTTAAGGCTTTGTTGCCTCTTTAAAACTTAGATAAACTGGGAGAAAAGGTATTATGGGAAGGTGCATGTTATGATGAAAGCAATAAAGAGAAAAATCAGTTCAATGATAAAATCCGATAAAATAAATGGGTTCAATTTTGAACACATTAAAATCCCTCTCATCTATTTTGCAATGGGATTTTTATGGATTTATTTTTCCGACAGGATTGCAGACAGCTTAATTACAGATAAAAATATGCTATTGCTTGCAAGTACTTATAAAGGCTGGTTATATGTGATTGTCACCTCAGGGGTTTTGTACATACTTCTTAACAGATTTCGAAAAAGAGTGAGCCTGGCAGAAGATGAACTTAGATATAGTAATGATGAGATTAACAGACAGTATGATGAATTACAGTATTTAAGTGAACATGATCAGCTAACGAATCTATATAACCGAAAATATTATGAGGAAAAATTAATCCGACTAGATACTGAGAACAACCTGCCGTTATCAGTAATTGTGGCAAATATTAATGGGATTAAGCTGATTAATGACAGTTTTGGACATGCTGCCGGGGATGCTATGATTAAAGCAGTGGCGGATGTTCTTACGAAAGGGAGCCGCAATAAAGATGTTATCTGTCGTTTGGCGGGGGATGAATTTATCATTATGTCTCCCGCCACTGATACAGTTGAAACAGAAAAAATTATGGATCATATTAAAGAGATTGCGGCGCAAGGAAAAGTCGGTCAGCTGGAGATCTCTGTTTCTTTAGGTTATGATATAAAAACTGATTCGGAAGAAAATATTATAGAAATAATAAAAAAAGCCGAAGACTATATGTATAGAAAAAAGCTTTATGACAGCCCAAACATGAGAGGTAAAACAATCAATACGATTATTACAACATTACATGAAAAAAACAAAAGAGAAGAACAGCATTCAAGAAGAGTTTCCCAGCTTTGCGAGCAGATGGGAGAAGCGCTTGGTTTAAATGAGGACAAGGTGAATGAACTTAAAACAGTCGGATTGCTGCACGACATTGGTAAAATAGCGATAGATGAGGCAATATTAAACAAAAACGGGACGCTTAATGCAGAGGAATGGGTAGAAATCAGAAAACATCCTGAGATAGGATATAGAATTCTTAGCACCGTGAATAACATGTCAGAAATGGCGGAATTTGTGCTTTCTCATCATGAAAGGTGGGATGGGAAGGGCTATCCCCAAGGTCTTTCTGGTGAACAGATACCTCTTCAATCAAGAATAATCGGAATTGCAGATGCCTATGATGCAATGATCAGCGAAAGAAGTTACAAGAAGGCACTGACAAAAGAGGAAGCAATACAGGAATTAACAGCAAATGCAGGAACGCAATTTAATGCAGAATGTGTCCGAGTATTTATAGAAAAAGTCCTAACCAGGGAGGATTGAGAAAGTGAATCATTATCTTGAGTTCGCATTGGAAATATGTTGCCCTGAAGAAATCAGCATATTAATTTGAACGAATCAGCGACAGAATTGAGCATAAAATAATAAATCGAACATTATTGACAATGGATTTTTGCAGATGATTTAATACTCTTTTTTTTCAAAAGCCCATGAACCAGATGCATAGAATATTAAGGTATATGCCGCTAGTAGAGCAAGCATATTCAAATTAAAAATATTGATTCGGCTGATCGGTCTTGTAATAACGGCCTTGATAGACCTATTCGTCAATGAAAGCCCAATAAGTCCTTTTGTAAACCCACCCAGCAACCCTGCTTTTAACATATTCATAGTGATTTCTCTTTTCTGCTTCCGATTGTTTCAAGAAAGTATTCTTCAAGAGTCCCGCCTGTTTTAAAATATCTTCTATGTGTGGTGCTTTTATATCCGGATAGTAAGATGCCGTATTTTCACCATCATTTTCTACACTCTTGCCAAAGCGCCTGCAAATAGATCCATTGCCTTTCACCTCGAATTGTGCATTAACCGTTGCATTCTTAGCGAAAATAGTGGATTTCACCGCACCTTTATAGCTTTCGTATCCTGACCCCGATGATGCAAATGCTGTCATAGACCTAAAAATACCCCGGAAACAAAACTGTTTATATAAAGGGGCATCTGCTAATTTACTTTTGTTAGAGCTTCTCTGCCCTCTAATACTTCAATAATGTTTTTAGCGGCTAAAATACCCATCTTGTCTCTAGTATCTTCCTCAGCAGTTCCTATATGTGGAGACAAAACAACATTGTCAAGTTCAAAAAATTCCGATCTTATATGCGGTTCATTTTTAAATACATCCAACCCTGCGCCTGTTTCTTTCTCAAAATCAACTTTTCTTGTATTCCCGCTGTAGATGACTTCCATATTAAAGCATTTCGCCATTTTGCCTACTCCCTGGCCTATTCTACCTGCTCCGATTATTCCAAGGGTATATCCACATTATCCACGCCAACTGCAAAATTAGCTGAAACTTTTAGTTTAAGTGCATCTTTAAGCAAATCCTTATCTATTTTTGTTGTAGCCATAAATAACGCTGCATCAACATCATTGATTAACTCTTTTATTTCTTCTCTAGTCATTTGCTTATCATCATCCCGCATGATTAATTCAAATCTTTCCTCGAGTAATGATATTCCTTCCCCAAAAAATCTTTGGGCAATTAAAACTTTCATTTTCATCTTACCCTCCATTCTAGTACGCTATCTACTTTTAATGACTTAGCATTTATAACCTTTTCGGGGATTATCTCAGCTCCTTGTCCCTGGACGTTATTATGCTTTAGCATCTCAATTTCTTCTATGGTATGATCTTTAACAGCTAACCGATTTCTTAAACTTAGCATTTCAAACGCAGGATTGGACGGATAGTAACAAGCAATTCCAATTAAGCCAAGCATTAATGCTAAAAATTGTGCAACACGATAAAGTGGTTTAAAATTAATTTTAAAATCTTGATTCATAAGAAATAACCCCTCTTACTTAGTTTGCTTATTCTTTTTGAATAAGTAATTCACAAGTTCCAGAAGTTCATCTTTGACATCTTCATTTTTTGTAGCGCCATTGGATGAGAAACTCAGCATGATCATTCCCTGCAGAGCATAGATAATAGTCTTGGCAACAACTTCAATATCTTCGGCTTGAATGATGCCTTCTTAGATTAGTCTAATAAAGGAATTCTGCCACATGCCGTGAAATCGTCGCTCAAGCTTTTGATAACTGTCATCTCCCTCTGGTTGAACAAAAGGATAAAAGTAAAAAAAACGGAAGACATTAGAGTGTTCGAAGAAATAGTCCGTATAGCAGAAAAATTCGCCAAGTATTTCTTCCACAGGATTATTCTTTTTAAAGGACATGGATGTGAGTTCTATGACCATATCCTCAAGCATATTGAGACGTAAGGCCCACAAGAGTGCATTCACATCCTTAAAATAATAATATAGATTGGTATATGAATATCCTGTTACTTCAGCCAAATATCGAACTGTAACTTATAATGGGCTTGTAAAAGTAAAAGTTGTTCCATGGTTAATAGTGCTTTCAACTTCAATTTTGATGTTGTGTCTGTCTGCGATTTGTCTAGATATGGCAAGGCCCAAGCCGGTGCCGTTTTTATTACTTTCTGAGTCGACTTTATAGAAGCGATCGAAAATATAAGGCAAGTCTTCTGGATTGATTCCGTTGCCATGATCGCTGATAGAGACATAGTGGTCTTTTAATACTATTGTAACCGTGTCATTTTCAGGAGAGAATTTAACCGCATTGTCAATCATAATCATAAACATTTGACGTAATCTGTCATAATCCCCAACAATATTACAGGACACAAAATCTTGAATTAATTTTATGCCGATATTTTTTTCGTCTGCAATTTGCTGACCGCTTCTTACTACATCTTTGAGTATTTCACAAAGGCTAAGCTCCTGCATTTCCATATTAAAATCCGTATTCTGAAGTCGGGATAAATCCAGAAGATCATTTACTAACCTTTGAAGGAATATACTCTCTCCCAACATTTGTGAGTAGTAACTTTCAATTTGCTGTGGATCGGTGACCACCTTATCGTTAAGTGCTTCCAAGGAACCGCGGATTACTGTAACAGGGGTTCTTAGTTCATGAGAAATATTTGCTATGAAGTCTCGACGAAGATCTTCAAGTCGTTGACTTTCCATACTTGCAAAGCCAAGTTTTTCACTTAATATATCGATGGCTGCAGCCAATTCGCCAATTTCATCGTTTTGGGAAACATTTGTTTTGGCGGTAAAATCTCCATCAGCCAGTCTAACGGCAGAACCTCTCATCTTTTTAAGCGGACTTGTAAAGGAAGAGGCAAGCAGGAATGATAAAACAAGGGAAATAAGTAGGGCAATTGATAAACTGATTAATAAAATCTTTATTCCTTGTGTTATCGCCCCATTCATGCCTTCAATCGGGGAGTGAAGCAACAGGGCTCCGACAATCTTACTATCGGCAATGATTGGCATACCAATTGTCAAGGTTGGTGCATTTAAAAGATCACTAAATCCTTCACTAAAATTGGTTTGCCCTTGAAAGACTTCTTTAACTACGGCATCTGCGTTTTCGGGAAGTTCTGCATAATTGTATTGCTGATTTCCATTTTGACTACTTGTAATCAGATTGAGATTTTCATCAACAATCCAGACGTCTGCCATAGCGATTTCATC
>JAENWI010000446.1 GCA_016650115.1 Peptostreptococcaceae bacterium
AGAGGAATATGAGGAAGTTTTAACCGGAGCCGGTCTGTCTATCCGGCGGGGAGAAATAGTCGGCCTTTCAGGTCGTTCCGGAAGTGGAAAATCAACGGTGGCAATGGCGATAATCGGGCTGCTTGAAGAAACCGGCGGTAAAATAAAGGAAGGCAAAATCACCTATACAGGCAAAAGTGGAAAAGTAGTGGAAATAAACAACGGATCCGCCCGTGAAATGGAGAAGCTAAGGGGAACAGAAATTTCCCTTGTATTTCAAAACCCGGGCTTAGCACTTAACCCACTTGTGAAAATCGGCAGGCAGCTTGAGCGTTGCTGCCCAAAAGAAGCGTTGGATTCTATATTAATTGCCGTGGGGCTGGAAAAAGATAAAAAGATTTTAAACCAATATCCTCATCAACTTTCAATAGGGATGTGTCAGCGGATAACCATTGCACTGGCCATCGGGAGCAGTCCGGCGCTGCTGATTCTGGATGAACCAACGGCGTCTCTGGATTACAGCAACAAAAAGAAAATATTGGATTTATTAATCAGAATGAATAAGGAAGTTGGCACAAGCCTTTTAATTACAACGCATGATCAGGAGGCGCTGGAATATTTGTGCTGTAAAGAATATTCTTTAAAAGACGGAAAAATTCTAGAGAAACAGGTATAAAAATGGATGAAAAGCTGTTAGTCGTATCGAAACTTAATAAATCATATGGGGAAGGATTTTCAAAACGACAGGTTCTTAGGGATTTCTCTTTAGAACTTAGTAAAAAAGAAACCATTGGAATAATAGGGGAGAGTGGAATTGGAAAATCCACTCTCGCCAGGATAATTACCGGGCTTGAGGATGCGGACAGTGGATCTGTTTTATTTGAAGGCAATGATGTTCTGAAAATGAGTTCAAAAGAAATAAAAAGTATTCGACCATATCTGCAGCTTGTTTTCCAGAATTACAGAAAAGCACTGAACCCGTATGCCAGGGTTAAAAAAATTTTGGAGGAAGCAGCTCCCAGGCAGGATTGTGCAGAACTTCTGGCAAGTGCAGGGCTTGACGCGTCTATACTTGGAAAATATCCCGGCCAGTTGTCCGGAGGGCAGGCGCAAAGACTGAATATAATAAGATCAATTATGATGAATCCAAAAGTGCTTATACTTGATGAAGCAACTTCGGGTCTTGATGCACAGACAATTGAAGAGTGCTTAATTATGTTGAAAGAGGCTCAACAGGTGATGGAATTTGGCCTGATTATTATATCTCACGATTTAAAGGTTATTGAAAAAGCGTGTACGCGTATTATTGAAAT
>JAENWI010000055.1 GCA_016650115.1 Peptostreptococcaceae bacterium
GTTGGCGTTCCTCCACCTAAATATATTGATTCTGGATATTGGCCTTTATTCAGCATTTCTGCACCAACAAATCGAATTTCTTTATGCAATGCATCTAAATACTCTTGAATTTGTTGTTCATTACCCAAATTTGATGTAAACGAACAATACAAGCATCTGGTTGGACAAAAGGGAATCCCTATATAAATGCCTACAGAATTCTCATCAGCATCTCCAAGAAAAATATGTTCGTGTTCATATATTTTAAGTATTTGTTCGGCGTTCTTTTCACTTAACAAATAGAAATCAATCAGTAATGATTTGGCATTTTCCCTGCTTTTAGTAGCTCTTATCAGTTCTCCGGCAACCTTTACTGGTCTGATACCAGTTAATATTCCCCATTTTGGTTTTTTACCAGTTAATTTAGATAGGGTTAAATAAATCTGTTGTTTAATTAAATTCTTGTGATTATTATAGTTTTCACCGTTAAATTCCAGATTATATTCAAAATCAATATCAACAGTTTCATCCTGATCTTCATCAACAATACACACATATTCATCAGGTCTTAAAAAAATATCTATTAATTCAACATATACATTTTTGGGTTTAATACCAATTAATTTTATTTTATACAAATGGGTTATTCCTCATTTCAAATCCTATGGTTGTTGGGCCCATATGCCCGGGAAGAACTTGTGTATCTTCAGGTAATAAAAATAATTTATTCCTAATAGATGCTTTTATTTCATCAAAAGAACCTCCTGGAAAGTCGGTTCTGCCTATTGATTGCTGAAACAATGTATCTCCGCTGAATAAGAACTTTCCAATAAGGATGCTCATTCCTCCCGTTGTGTGCCCAGGTGTGATAATAAACTTTAACTCCAAATTTCCAACAGTTAAAGTATCATTTTCATTTACTGTGATATCTGGCTTTATTTCAACAATTCTTCCGCAAGTTTCTCTTGAAAAATTTAAGGTTGCATTCGAAAGCATTTCTTTTTCTAATTCACTTGAAATAATTTTAGTGTTTTCATGTAATTTGGCAAATTCTTCAACTCCACCAATGTGGTCTCCATGTCCATGGGTTAATATTATATATTCTAATGTATAACCTTTTTCATAAATTTCGTCAGCTATTTTTTTGCTAAAGCCACCTGGATCGACCAAAAACCCTTTTTTTGTCACCTCATCAACGACCAGATATGTGTTCACCTGAAGTAATCCTGTTAAATATTTTTCGATAATCATGTTTATATTTATCCCCTTATAATATGCTATTTACTATTTTTTAAAATATTTTTCTACTATCCAGCAATATGGTTACAGGCCCGTCGTTTTGAATTCTAACAAGCATTTCTGCATGGAAAACTCCTTCTTCAACATGAATATTCTCTTTTTCGATTAAATCTATAAAATACCTGTATAATCTATTCGCTTCCTCAGGCCTTGCAGCTTTGATAAAGCTTGGCCTTTTTCCTTTTCTTACATCCCCAAACAGAGTGAATTGTGATACTGCAAGAATTTCCCCACCAACGTCTTTAATGGATAAATTCATTTTTTCTTCTGAATCTTCAAATATTCTAAGCCCTGATATTTTACCCGCCATATATGTTGCGTCACTTTCATCATCTTCTTCTTCTACGCCAATCATCACCATGAAACCTTTTTTTATTGAACCAGTTATTACTTTATCTACAGTAACATCCGCTTCACTAACTCTTTGTACTACAGCTCTCATACCTGTCTCCTATGTTTTTGTTCTAAATACATCGGTTACACCTGTGACGTTTTTCAACGATCTGAATATTTTTTCCATTTGACTTTTATTTGATATGGATAAACTCATTATTATTGTAACAACCTGTTCCTTTGAGCTCTTTGCATTGACACCTGTTATATGAACATCCATGTCTTCACAAACTCTGGACAAATCTGAGAACAGACCTTTTCTATCATCTGCAAAAATCGTTACATCTGTATTGTAGGATTTATTCTTTCTATCCTCATCCCAGACAACTTCAATGCATCTCGCTCTTTCCTCTACAGGCAGTGACAAAACATTGATACAGTCTGCTCTGTGTACAGAAATTCCCCTACCTTTTGTTATAAAGCCAACAATTTCATCTCCAGGTACTGGATTACAGCATTTCGAAAAACGCATAAGTAAGTTATCTACACCTGCCACTGTTACTCCTGTTTGGTCTTTAATGGATTTGTCTTTTTTCTTTTTATCAACGACAATATTTTTTATATCATTTTCAATTTTTTTAGTTTCATCCTGCTTTTCATCATTATAATAGCCAATGAGCATATTTGCAACTTTACTGAGATATGTGCCACCATGGCTTAATTGAGTGTATAGTTCTTCTGTTGAAGTTAAATTAAGACATTTAACAACTTTTGCAATATATGAGTTTTTAACAATGTGTTGGGTATCCAGACCCTTTTTATGTACATATTTATCCAGTAAATCCTTACCCTTGTCAACAGAATCAGAATTGTTTTGCTTCTTTAACCATGCGCGGATTTTATTTCGCGCATTGCTGCTTTTTGCGATTTTTAACCAGTCTATGCTTGGCCCGCTAGAATTTGGAGATGTTACGATTTCCACAATGTTACCATTATCTAATGTATAATCAATTGGCACCATTTTTCCGTTAACTTTTGCTCCAATACACTTATAGCCTATGGCTGAATGGATTTTAAATGCAAAATCCAGAGGTGTCGAGCCAGCTGGCAGTTCAACAACATCTCCTTTTGGTGAAAACACAAATACCTGACTAGCAAACAAATCAACTTTAAGGATCTCCATAAATTCCTTAGGATCATTCATTTCCTTTTGCCATTCAAGTGTCTGTCTAAGCCATGCGAGTTTCATTTCTTCTTTATCGCCAGAGACTCCTTCTTTGTACTTCCAATGAGCTGCTATACCGTATTCAGCAACTCTATGCATTTCATAGGTTCTGATTTGTATCTCAAAAGGATCTCCATTATCGCCAATAACTGTTGTATGCAAGGACTGATACATGTTTGTTTTTGGCATGGCTATATAATCTTTGAATTTCCCTGGAATTGGTCTCCACATTGTATGAACTACACCAAGAACAGCATAACAGTCTTTAATTGTATCTACTATTATTCTGATGGCTGTCAAATCAAAGATCTCGTCTAATTGCTTATTTTGATATTTCATTTTTCTGTAAATACTGTAAAAGTGCTTTGAACGCCCCGTTATATCATAATGAATATTCAAATCATCAAGACTTTCTTTTATTTCTTCAAGCACCTGATTAATGACAGCTGCACGCTGATTTTTTTTTGCATTAACCTGAGTAACCAAATCATAATAAGCGAATGGGTCAAGGTATTTAAGTGCAATATCCTCAAGTTCAAATTTAAGAGCAAATATGCCAAGTCTGCTTGCTAAAGGGGCATATATTTCTAATGTTTCCTTACATTTATCAATAATCCTTTTATCGTCCATATAATTGATTGTTCTAAGATTATGAAGCCTGTCGGCTAATTTAATAATAAGTACCCGAATGTCTTTTGACATGGCTAAAAACATTTTTCGCAGGTTTTCTGCCTGTCTTTCTTCTTTATTTTCAAAAACGATAGAACCCAACTTAGTAACGCCATCAACAAGATTCATTATTTCAGGGCCAAAGTCCTTTTCAAGCTGATTTTTTGTATAGGGTGTATCTTCAACCGCATCATGAAGCAAGCCAGCCACTATAGTATCTGCATCCATTCCCAACTCTGCCAGTATTTTAGCAACTGCTGCCGGATGAATCATATAGGGTTCGCCTGATTTTCTAAGTTGCCCCTTGTGCATATCATCTGCGATTTTGTAAGCCTTTCCTATGAGTTCAATGTCATATTTGGGGTTTACTTCAAGAAGGTTATTCAAAAATTGCTCCATTGTTTTCATAATTTGCCTCGATTATTCTTTGGACTTTTTCTTGGATTTTCTCCCTGAATATTTAGGCCCGCCAGTTAACTTACATAAATCATAATAAATTGGGCTCGCTACAAATATTGAAGATGCACAACCTACCAGAACTCCTATCATAAGTGGTAATATAAATTCTCTAATTGTTGAACTTGTGAGTACATACATAGGAATCATAACTACTAAAGTTGTAAAAGAAGTCATAATAGATCTTCCTAAAGTTTGATTAATGCTAGTATCAATTAAATCGCTTGTGTTGTTCTTTTTCATAATCCCTAAATTTTCTCGTATCCTGTCAAATACCACTATAGTATCATTTATTGAATACCCCACTACCGTTAAGATGCCGGCAATAAATGGGCTGTTAATGGTGAAACTGAATAGTCCGTAAAAAGCAATTACCATCAGTACATCATGAGCTACTCCTGCTATCGCTGCCAAACCAAATTTCCATTCGAATCTTATAACAATATAAATCAACATTCCCAACGTTGCAATTAAAACAGCCAGAATGGCATTGTTTCGCAACTCTTTTCCAACTGAAGGTCCAAATTGTTCAACCGTCAAAACATCCTTATCTGTAATGTTAAATGCAGTTTGCATATCGTCAATGACTACTCCACGAGTCTCATTATCCAGCGACTGAATTGTTCTAATAATTACCTGCTCACTATTTTTCCCTGCATATACTATTTCTGAGTCAATATTGTTTTTTTCAAGTACGGCTTTCACTTGGCTTGTTTCAACATGTGTTTTTAAATCAAGTTGCATCATGGTACCGCCAGTAAAATCGATGCCGTAGTTAAATCCTCTAAACCCGCCCACAGTTAACCCAATAAGTAGAATAGCAATCGAAACAATATAATAAATTTTTCTGTGTTTTATAATATTAAAATTTCTCGCTACCCCTGGAATAGGTCTGTTATCTTCAGACACTCTGAATAATTTCTTAGTTGAAAGTTTCTTTGAATTAATAATGACTTCCAATAATAGCTGGGTAATGATCATTGCCGTGAATACGCTTGCAACAATACCAATCATTAATGTCATGGCAAAGCCTTTAACTGGCCCTGAACCAAACTGGTATAGAACAGCTGCTGCAATAATAGTTGTTATTTGTGAATCTAGAATTGTACTCATCGCGTGCTTAAAGCCTGACTGAGCTGAAACCCGAATGGACTTCCCGTTGCAAATTTCTTCTTTAATTCGTGAAAATATGATTACATTAGCATCTACCGCCATACCTATTGAAAGGATGATACCGGCAATTCCAGGCAAGGTCAAAACACTTCCAAGACTCACTAATGTCCAAAGTACAATTAAAAGATAAAGAAGCAAGGCTATATTAGCGGCCAGCCCCATTATTCCATACATAACCAGCATAATCACCAAAATCAGAATAAAACCGATTATTCCGGCAAGTACTGCTGAATCAAGAGCATTCAGACCAATCGATGCCGTTTGTATTGAGGTATCTACCTCGCTTAGTGCAACCGGAAGAGCTCCTCCTCTTATTAATGCAGCAAGATTAACCGCTTCATCCTGCGGGAATCCACCAGTATTACCAGCAGTGATTATTGCCTGACCATTGGCGATTACTGACTGCACAACGGGAGAAGAAATTACTTTACCATCTAAAACAATCAAAATAGCACTTCCGGGAACGCCTTCAGTCGTTGAAATAATTTGTCCACTTAATGCTTTTCTGGTTGCTTCTGCAAATGCAGTTGATCCTGCTTTATCAAATTCAAGGGATACTGCATATCCGCCTTTTTCCTTATCTTGAGTTATTCCTGCATTTTTTATCATGCTCCCATCAAGGGCTACAGTTCCATCTGCCATAATAAATTGAAGCTGAGCTGTTTTACCAATTGATTTTATAGCTTCTTCAGCATTTTCTGCTCCAGGGAGTTCAACTCTGATTCTCTTATTACCTTCAATAGTTACAACTGGTTCAGACAATCCCATCTGGTTAACTCTTTGCTCTATAACAGCCTGTGTTTGTTCCATCAGTTTTTTAAGATTGTCACCTGTTTCATTTGTTTGGGCTTCCATAACGACATAAACGCCGCCTTTAATATCTAATCCGAGTTTGATTTTATCCTTAACTGGTGGCATACTGCCAATTCCGATGACAGTCATATACCATCCCAATAAAATAATGACCGCAATGATGATTACCGCAAAGCGTTTAGCTCCTAAATTCATGTCTTTTCTCCCTTATAATTAGTGTATTTTTTTTATTTGTAAATACGTACCCATAGAAAAATAAGTTACATTCAATTTTACCCCTTTTAGACAAAAAAAACAAGCCAATTATGCTGGTTTGTTACAATCGTTTTGGGATACTCTCTAATGTATACATATGGTCAAAAAACAAAAAACCCTAATGTACATTATTACATTAGGGCTATTTTTTTATAATTTTTCTTCGTTGTTTTTTTCAATAATAGTAACATCTTCTTCTGGTATTTCAATTACAGTTTTTTCTAGCGCTTCTGCTGCAGTTCCTTCTGGTTTTGCTTCCACAGTTTCTTCGACTGGAGGTGCTGATTTTTTAAACATTTTTTTTGGAATCACTTTTTTGGGTGCTTCTTCAGGTGTTTTTTCTGATGCAGCAGTTCTATCCTTCTTTGTTGAAGAATTAGAATCACTATTTTCTACTTTTGAAACGGCCCATCTCATTATTTCAAATTTAATTTTCTCGGCTCCAACCTGAATAATAAGTGTTTCATCCTTCACTTTTACAATTTTCCCGCGTACTCCCCCAATAGTGATTATTTCATCGCCTACCTGCAGGTTGTTTCTCATTTGGTTTGTAGCTTTTTCTCTCTTCTTCTGCGGCCTTATTAATAAAAAGTACATAATGAAGATTAACAGAATTAATGGTAATAGTTGCAATGCTGTATCCATAAGTATTCTCCTCCTTGTTTTGTGTTATACTACACTTTCCAATTTGTTTATTTTGTGGTGCCGGCGATGGGGGTCGAACCCATACGGTGTTACCACCACGGGATTTTGAGTCCCGCACGTCTGCCAATTCCATCACGCCGGCACATTACTGTAAATTCTACCATAATCTTAAATAATATTCAAGATTTTATTTACAATTTATTATAATAAATATAACCTTTCCATTTCAAGCTTATTTCTGTTGTTTTAGGAATCCACCACATAATGTATTTTACATTTATTTATATATTTTCATTAAAGAACAAGGCTAAATAAGTGTCTTTCAAAGTTTCATGTTTCACTTTTGTCACATCAAATTTAAGTATTCCGAAAACAATTTGTACACAAATACCAATAGCAAATGTAGCTAAAACAGTGCCAATACCAACCATGCCGCCTAAAAAATACCCAATTATAACAACAAATACTTCAATTGCACTTCTGCAAACACCGATTGGGAATTTTGTTTTTCTTGACAAGGATACCATTAAACTGTCTCTAGGTCCAGCACCAAAACCAGATCCAATGTAAAAATAAGATGCAAAAGCTATTACAAATAATCCGATCATCATGCTTCCAATCCCAATAATAAAATTATCTGTAGTTGGAATTAAATAGCTGTTATTTATCATATCGAAAAATATCCCAATCAGGAACATGTTAAGTATGGTTCCTATACCAATTTTTTCGCCCATGATTGCTGCAATCATAATAATGACTAAACCAGTCATTATTGAAGCAATTCCCATAGTAATGTCAATCGTATTACTAATGCCTGAATGAAAAGCATCCCATGGGGAATAACCAATATTTGCCTTAATGGTAATTACAATACCCAACGCATATAAAAAAAGTCCAAATATTAATCTGACTAACCTTAAAATAGTTTTTTTCATAATAAATCCTATATATA
>JAENWI010000336.1 GCA_016650115.1 Peptostreptococcaceae bacterium
CATTACCTACATTCATTTTTTTCACCTCCTTTCCTTTAAAATTAAACGAAACTCCTTAATAACTCTGAGCATTTATTTTGGATGTCATAACAAATTCCTCAATTTGCTGCTCAGTTTTTTTCAGGTCAAGTTTTTTATATTCATCAAACCTTGAATCTTTTAAAGTTTCCAAGGACTTCGTTTCTAATTTAACAGTTTTAATAATTTCAATCTGCTCATCCATCCTTATTAATAAATTATCAATAAGTAGGCCTGTTTCTTTAATTTTCGATTTTAAATCTTCAATATATGGCGTATAACTTTGTAATGTGGCAGGTTTTGTTTTGCCCAGGATTTTTTCTTCGAAATCCCTTTGACAATGATCCTGTTTTTTCTTTAGCTCATTTAGAATTTTTTCGCTTTCTTCAAGTTCTTTCCTTAAAACTGACAAGCTCATCATCTCACTATCAAGTATTTGCAATTTATATGACAATAATTTTTCTAATTTGAATGTAAATTTCATCATAATATGGCCGCTTTCATAATCTCAACACTTTGTTCATAAGAATACTTTTCATCCACTTTCTGCATTAAATATTCATTGATTTTATCTATTTTATCAATGGCTTCATCCAAAGGTTTATTCGTACCACTTTTGTACGCACCGATATTGACCAAATCATAATTGTTATCATACACTGCCATTAAATTTCTCATCTTCCCAGCCACTTCCGTTTGTTCATTTTCTGCAATATCATTCATAAGCCGGCTTACGCTTCCTAAAATATCTATCGCAGGGTAATGATTTCGCATTGCTATTTTTCTTGACAAAACAATGTGTCCATCGATGATTCCTCTGACAGTATCTGAAATCGGTTCATTCACATCATCCCCTTCTACTAAAACAGTATAAATGCCTGTAATGGATCCATTTTCAAAATTTCCGGTTCTTTCTAAAAGTTTTGGCAACATGGAGTAAATCGATGGTGTGTATCCTCTTGCTATCGGCGGTTCCCCTGTTGCAAGTCCAATCTCTCTCTGCGCCATGGCAAATCTTGTTAAAGAATCCATCATTAAAAGGACATCTTTACCTTTATCCTTAAAATGTTCAGCAATGGTTGTTGCTACCATTGCACACTTCATTCTTTGCATAGGTGGCTGGTCTGAGGTTGCAACAACAATGATAGACCTTGCCAATCCTTCGCCACCCAAATCTCTCTCAAGAAATTCTCTTACTTCTCTTCCTCTTTCACCAACTAAAGCTATTACATTCACATCTGTTTTAACATTTCTAGCAATCATTCCCATTAGTGTACTTTTTCCAACACCGCTTCCAGAAAAAATGCCCATTCTTTGACCTTTTCCAATTGTCAAAAGTCCATCAATTGCTTTCACACCAAATTCAAGTGTATCTTGTATTCTCGGTCTTGAAAGCGGGTTCGAGACCAGACTTTGAACCTTTGCCAGTTCAGTGCGCTTTATCGGACCTTTGCCGTCAATTGGTTCTCCCATTGCATTGATTACTCTTCCAATTAAATCGTCCGACATCCCTATTGTCAGTGCAGTATTTGTTGTTTCCACAAGATTCCCTGCACTAATGCCATCAGCTTCGTCATAGGGCATAAGGACTACTTTGTTTCCTCTAAATCCCACTACCTCTGCTTTTATATATTTCTGCTTAGTTTTACCATATATTTTACACAAATCTCCTACTTTACATTCAGGCCCAATGGACTCAATCATC
>JAENWI010000387.1 GCA_016650115.1 Peptostreptococcaceae bacterium
AATAAAGGTTTCATTTTAACTCTCCTACTGTTTGAAAATAGGCTTCCACAATAGGTTGTAGTAGCGCAGCTTTTTCGCCCGGCATTTGTTCATGGTAAGTTCCCCCATGGTAGGTGAGGGTAAGGCCACCAGAAGCTGCCCCATATGCACACACATCCCTCATATTTACTAGTGTGTTATCTTTTTTTAATTGGTGTTTAGCGAGAGCGACAAGTACTCCTCCAACAAAGTTATCACCACAGCCTGTTGTATCCTTTTTCATTGGGGGATAATTTATAATCAGTTCATCCATATAGTGACTTACTGGTAAAGTAGTAAGAGCACATGGATTTATTAGAGAGCCTCCTGAGTAGACTATCATATCAAGAGCCCCTCGCGTGATGATGAGGGCACCGACACCATACGAAATGAGTATGTGAGCTGCCTCTTGTAGATCTGCTTTACCACTTAATCGAATAGCTTCTTGCTCATCAGCGATAAGAAGATCAATGTTCTTATATGAAGATGTCTTTCCTAAAGGCCACTGTGTGTGTGGGGATTTTTTTTCATTACGAAAATCGTAGACAGTACCTACAACAGTAATACACTTACTTTTCTTTGCCCGTTTCAATACAGTCGCGATGCCATCATGAAGAAGTGGGACAAGTGCTGTTCCCCCTAATAAAATGATGTCAGAATTATAAAAGGATGAGTGAATATCTTCAGGTCTATAGAAGCCGGCAGCTCCAATTGTATTAAGAAAAGAGCGCTCACCCTTACCACCACGTCGGGAGGGATCATCAAAGACATCAGTTGTTGAGGTTCTTTGATTGGAAACTATTTTGAAATCTACTTTCAAAGGAGTTTTAGCAATGCTTGAGTGAACAAAATCAGCATCTGCATCTTTACCAACTGCCCCATGAAAAAAGACTTCTATAGTATCTTCAGCAAGTATTTGAGAAGCATGCACAAGTGCTACTACAGCAGGCCCTCCTAGATTCATGACATCAGGCTTTTTATGAGAAGTGAGTTCTTCTAAAATCTCCCTATACGGTTTATTTGCAAACTTTTCGACATCTTCACTAAAGACGAGACCTCCTTCAATGAGTCCCCCGTCCCCTTTTTTTACACTCATAAGATTTTGAAAGGCCTCATCATTATATGAGCAATTCATATAAATTGAGTCAATCAAACAACAACCAACTCCAGAAATTCGCATAATCACTCCTCATTTTTCAAGAAGTATACGGCATTTTTACCTAAATTTATAGCAGGTTTGGACAGTATTTCCTTTAAAAGAAGATACAGAAAAAATATATTTCAACCGTATGCAACCACTATGGAGAAATATGAAGTAAAGACTCCCAAGGTTACATTTCTATCAGGATAAGGATGGGATGAAGATAGACCTCCTTATTGATGATGGAGTTTCCATCTATCCAGTAGAGAATACAATGACGACCACCCTATGCTAAAGAGTTGCTTCATCCTGACGTATATTCCCCATC
>JAENWI010000401.1 GCA_016650115.1 Peptostreptococcaceae bacterium
AATAAATTATTACCATGGCAATCAATGGAAACAATCAACGGACCAAATTCTTTCACATGACTTACCCATAATGTTTCAGGCATTCCAAGATCTGTCCACTGTCGATCAACAATTTCTTCAAATTCAATTGCAGCCATAACGGCACAACCGGCAGGAATGACACAATGAATAGCTATATTTTCTTTGCAACCTTGTACCGTTTTTTCACCCATGCCGCCTTTACCAACAATCACCCTTACATGAGTCTGTTCGATAAATTCTTTTTCAAATTTTTCCATACGCATACTTGTTGTTGGACCAATTGAAACCATTTCAAATTTACCGTCAACTTTCTGTCTTACAATAGGTCCTGCGTGAAAAATACAACCACCCTCTAAATTAACAGGAAGTTTTCTTTTCAATTCTATTAATCTACGATGTGCTACATCACGACAGGTTACAACCGTACCACTCAAATAAATAATATCACCTATTTTGATATCTTGTAAATCTTCATCTTTAACTGGAGTTATTAATATTTTTTTCATAGTCTTGCCCCCTTATGAGTTAAGATTTCATAATTCAAGTCTTTATCAAAGACTATTTCTCCCCAACGATGTGACCAACAGCCGATATTAATTGCAATAGAAATTGTGGAAGGATGTCTTGCAGCTGTTTCAATATGAACTCCCATGACAGTTGAATCTCCCGTTATCCCTTGTGGTCCTAACCCAAGTTTGTTCAAACCTTCCTCAAGTTCTAATTCAAGTTTTGCTCCTTTAGGATTATGATTACGTTCAGACAAAGGTCTTAATAGGGCTTTTTTCGAAAGAACAGCAGCATTTTCAACAGATCCAGCGATACCGATACCAATAAGCAATGGAGGACATGCATTAATACCCCAGTCGACAACGGTATCAAATACATACTTAATAACAGCTTCATACCCAGCAGAAGGCATTAAGGTAATAGCTCTTCCAGGAAGGCTACATCCACCACCGGACATATATGACCGAAGGTTAAGTTTATCACTATTTGGAACGATTTCCCAATAAATAAAAGGATCTCTTTCCCCCGTATTGGTACCAGTATTTTTTTCATCAAAAATAGACACAGCATTATGCCTAAGGGGAGCTTCTCTTGTTGCTCTTTCAACAGCTTCCTTTAAACAATCGTCAACTCCTCCAAGTCCAGGGAAATTCTCTCCAGCTTTTATGTAGAAATTAACGACCCCGGTATCTTGACAAGAGGGGCGATTTAATTCCTTTGCCAAATCCTGATTTTTTTTATAGCAACCATACACAATCTTTGCTAATGGACCAGTTTCTTTATCACTGAGTTCTTGTAATTTTTCCTGTATATCATCAGGAAGAATTTTTCCAGTCATAGATACAAACTTACTAACAACTTCAGTAAACTTTTCTTTATCAAACATTATA